>NZ_BACT01000967.1:0-266 GCF_000333255.1 Methylobacterium sp. B1
CGCGATCCGCATCCCCGCCTCCGCCTTCCTCACCGCCTCGCTGCTGGCGCTCGCCGCCTGCGGAGGGAAGAAGGACGACAAGCCCAAGCCCGATCCGATCGTCGGCGTGATCGTCGCCCAGCCCGGCACCGCCGCGATGGCGACCGAACTGCCCGGCCGCACCGATGCCTACCAGGTGTCGGACGTGCGTCCGCAGGTTTCCGGCATCATTCTGCGGCGGCTCTTCACCGAAGGCGGGATCGTCCATCAGGGGCAGCCGCTCTACC
>NZ_BACT01000966.1:0-2174 GCF_000333255.1 Methylobacterium sp. B1
AGACGCGGTCACCTCAGGATGAGGAGGATGGGTTCGACAGCCGCCCTGCACCCGACATCCCGGCGGGTGCAGATCCCGTAAAACCGGCCCCTACTCCGCCGGCGAGGCCACGGTGCCGACATGGTCGAGGCGCTGGTCGGTGGTGGTGAGCTGCCCCTCCCACTTGGCGACCGCCACGGTGGCGACGCTGTTGCCCAGCACGTTGGTGGCCGAGCGCCCCATGTCCAGGAACTGGTCGATGCCGATGATCAGCAGCAGCCCGGCCTCCGGGATGTTGAAGTGCGCCAGCGTCGCCGAGATGACCACCAGCGAGGCGCGCGGCACGCCGGCCATCCCCTTCGACGTCACCATCAGCAGCAGCAGCATCGTGAGCTGCTGACCCCAGCTCAACGGGATGTTGTAGGCCTGCGCGATGAACATCACCGCGAAGGTACAGTACATCATCGAGCCGTCGAGGTTGAACGAGTAGCCCATGGGCAGCACGAACGACGTGATGCGGTTCGGCACCCCGAACTTCTCGAGGTTCGTCAGCATCTTCGGGTAGGCCGCCTCGCTCGACGCGGTCGAGAAGGCGAGCACGAAGGGCTCCTTGATCAGGTTGAACAGCCGCATGATGCCGCCGCCCCCGAGCATCAGGAAGCCGACGCCCATGAGCAGCGCCCAGAGCACGGCGAGCCCGATGTAGAACTCCACGAGGAACTTGCCGTAGGTCACGAGCACGCCGATGCCCTGCGTGGTGATCGTCGCCGCGATGGCGGCGAACACCGCCACGGGGGCGAACATCATCACGTAGCCCGTGACCTTGAGCATCACGTCGGCCAGGCCCTCGATGCCCTGCGCGAGGAGGCGCCCCTTCTCGCCGAGGGATGCCAGGCCGACGCCGAAGAAGATCGAGAAGACCACGATCTGCAGGATCTCGTTGTTGGCCATCGCCTCGACGGCGCTCTTCGGCACGAGGTGCGTCACGAATTCCTTGAGCGACAGCGAGGCCGCCTTGAGCCCCGTCCCGGCGCCGGCATCGGGCAGCGGCAGGTTCAGGTTCTGGCCGGGCTGCATCAGGTTGACCATGATCAGGCCGAGCATCAGCGAGCAGAACGAGGCGCCCACGAACCAGAGCAGCGCCTTGCCGCCGACCCGGCCGACCGCAGCGGTGTCCCCGAGATGCGCGATGCCGACCACGAGCGTGGAGAAGACCAGCGGCGCGATGATCATCTTGATCAGCCGCAGGAACACGTCGGAGACCAGCGCGATGTAGCCGGCGATCTCCTTGGCGGTCTGCGGATCGGGCCAAGTGATGCTGCAGGCGTAGCCAACGGCGATTCCGAGGAGCATGCCGACGAAGATCATCGTCGTGAGTCTCGACCCTGCCATCGGTACTGCTCCTCGCCTGAGCCCGGGATGATCGAGCATTTCAATTCGTTAACGTGTCGCAGGAACTGCGCCGCACGCAAGCCCGGCCGGGGCGCGTTACTGGCGTGGTCGACTGTTTTCGCGCGACGCTCGGGCGGCGATGAAACCTGTGGCCGGTGTGCTACGGCTGCGGTACGAGACTTGCCCCGCCGCGCCACCTGCGGTTCCCGTAGGCGGCACGAGAAACCTGCGCGCGCGAGAGTTCATGGACGTCTTCGTACAGCAGTTGATCAACGGGCTGACGCTCGGCTCGATCTATGGCCTGATCGCCATCGGCTACACGATGGTGTTCGGCATCATCGGCATGGTGAACTTCGCTCACGGCGACGTCTTCATGGTCTCCTGCTTCATCGCGCTGATCACCTTCCTGCTGTTGACCGTGTGGCTCGGGGTCAGCTCCATCGCCCTGGCCTTCCTGGTGGTGCTGGTGGTCGCCATGGTGCTCACCGCCCTGTGGGGCTGGGCGATCGAGCGCGTCGCCTACCGGCCGTTGCGCGGCTCGTTCCGGCTGGCGCCGCTGATCTCGGCGATCGGCGTCTCGATCTTCCTGTCGAACTTCGTCCAGGTGGTGCAGGGCGCGCGCAACAAGCCGACGCCGCCGATGCTGTCTGGGGGCATCACCCTGTTCGAGCGGGACGGCTACGCGGTGTTCCTGGCCTGGAAGCAGGTTCTGATCATGGCGGTCACCGCCGTGCTGCTCACGGGCTTCTGGTATCTCGTCCAGCGCACGCCCTTCGGCCGGGCGCAGCGCGCCTGTGAGCAGG
>NZ_BACT01000965.1:0-11779 GCF_000333255.1 Methylobacterium sp. B1
CCAATCAGGTAGGCGTGGGCGACCCGCTCGAAATACGGCACCAGCGGGAAGATGCCGCCCTCCTTGGCCTTGCCGCCGAGGATCCAGTGGATGTCCCGGAAGGCGGTGAGCGCCTTCTCGGTGGAATCGGCGTTGGTCGCCTTGGAATCGTTGACGAACAGGACGTGGCCGCGCCGTCCCACCTCCTCCATCCGGTGCGGCAGACCCGGAAAGGACGTCAGACCCGCCTGGATCTGCTCCGGCGACAGGCCGAGGGCCCGCGCCACCGCCACCGCAACGCCTGCATTCTGCCAGTTATGTGCCCCCCGGAGGGAGCCGATCCCGTTGACGTCCGCGAGCGCCGTGCCGTCGACGTCGCGGACGATCCCCTCGCGCACCGTCAGCGCGTCGGTGCACAGCACGTCGCCGTGGGGCACGTGGACGCGCACGAGGTCGGCGCCGCGCCGGTCGGCGATCGCCCGGCTCGGCGCGTCGTCGATGCCGACCACCGCGAGGCCGGCGCCCTGGATCAGACGCTCCTTGATGGCCGCGTACTGCTCCATGGTGCCGTGGCGGTCGAGATGGTCGGGGGTGATGTTCATCAGCACGCCGACGCTCGGGTCGAGGCTCGGCGTCAGGTCGATCTGGAACGACGACATCTCGATCACGTGGACGCGGTCCGCCGCGGGGGGCTCCAGCGACAGGATCGCGGTGCCGATATTGCCGCCCATCTGAACGTCGCGGCCCGCCTGGGCGAGGACATGGGCGATCAGCGCCGTGGTGGTCGACTTGCCGTTGGTCCCGGTGATCGCCACGAACGGCGCCCCCGCCGCCTGGGCCCGCCGCTCCCGGCAGAACAGCTCGATGTCGCCGATGATCGCGACGCCCGCGTCCCGGGCGAGCCGGACGCTCCAGTGCGGCTCGGGATGGGTCAGCGGCACGCCCGGGCTGAGCACGAGGGCGGCGAAGCCGGACCAGTCGGCCTCGCGCAGGTCCCGCGTCTCGATCCCGGCCTCCCGCGCCCGCGCGAGGCTGTCGGCATTGTCGTCCCAGGCCTGCACCCCCGCGCCGCCGGCCTTCAACGCCAGCGCCGTGGCAAGTCCGGAGCCGCCGAGTCCGAACAGGGCGACGGTCTTTTCCTGGAAAACGGTGACGGGGGTCATGCGGAACTCTGGATGCGGCAGCCGAACCCGGCCGATCCCGCCCGCCGTCTCATCCCGTCGTGCCGGCGCGCAGCGGAGGTCTCGAAGGGCTCCAGGGATCGCGTGGCCGGCTGGAGGGCTCCTTCGAGGCTGCTGCGCAGCACCTCAGGATGAGGGCGAGCGTGGGATCGCCCACTTTCATCGCCCCTCTAGCACAGTTTTTCAGCGCAGCTTCAGCGTCGCCAGACCGGCCATCGCCAGGATCACCGCGATGATCCAGAAGCGGATCACCACCTGCGGCTCCTTCCAGCCCTTCTGCTCGAAATGGTGGTGGATCGGCGCCATGCGGAAGACGCGCTTGCCCGTGAGCTTGAACGAGGCAACCTGGATGATCACCGACATCATCTCCAGGACGAACAGCCCGCCGACGATGGCCAGGACGATCTCGTGCTTCGTCGCCACCGCGATGGAGCCCAGCAGGCCGCCCAGCGCCAGGGAGCCGGTGTCACCCATGAAGATCTGGGCCGGCGGCGCGTTGAACCAGAGGAAGCCGAGACCGGCACCGATCACCGCGCCGCAGACCACGGCCAGTTCGCCCGTGTCGCGGACGTAGTTCACCTGCAGATAGCTGGCGGTGAACGAGTTGCCGACGAGATAGGCGATGAACCCGAAGGTGCCGCAGGCGATCATCACCGGCACGATCGCCAGGCCATCGAGGCCATCGGTCATGTTCACGGAATTGCCCGCCCCGACGATCACGAAGGCGCCGAACAGCGGGTAGAACCAGCCGAGATTGAGGAGGGCGTCCTTGAACACCGGGAAGGCGAGCTGGTTCTGGAGGGCGGCGGGGGAATAGACCGCGACGGTGAAGCAGGCCGCCATGGCGATCACGGCCTCCAGGGCGAGGCGGAACTTGCCCGAGAACCCCTTGTGCGACTGCTTCGTGACCTTGAGGTAATCGTCGTAGAAGCCGATCGCACCGAAGCCGAGCGTGACGGTCAGCGTCACCCAGACATAGTGGTTGCGCGGGTTGGCCCAGAGCAGGATCGCCACGACGGCGCCGGCCAGGATCATCAGGCCGCCCATGGTCGGCGTGCCGCGCTTGGTCAGCAGATGGGTCTGCGGCCCGTCCTCGCGGATCGGCTGACCCTTGCCCTGGCGGATCCGCAGCAGCGAGATGATCCAGGGGCCGAACCAGAACACGAACAGGCCCGCGGTGAACAGCGCGCCGCCGGTGCGGAAGGTGATGTAGCGGAACACGTTGAGCGGCGTGAAGGCGCTGCTCAGGTCCGAGAGAAGGTACAGCATCCGGGCGCTCGGCCCCCTTGTTCAGGCTCAGGTTTCGGGGAGCGGCGCCGGCTGCGCCGAACGCGCGGACGTGCCGGTCACGGGACGGCCTGGGTCCGCCGGGTCGGATCGACCGCGTAGCGGGCTTTCAGCGCCTCGACAATCCGGCCCATGCGGCTGCCGTTCGATCCTTTTACCATGACGACGTCGCCGGATCTGAGATTCCGGGCGAGCGGCTCGAGCAGGTCGGCGGCGGTGTCGGTCACGGCGCCGCGGCGGCTCACCGGCAGGGCCTCGAACAGGTGGCGCATCAGCGGACCGGCCGTGAAGACGAGGTCGATCCGTGCCGCCTCGATCGCCTCCGCGAGGCCGCGGTGCAGGTCGGGCGCGGCGGCGCCGAGTTCCAGCATGTCGCCCAGCACCGCGATCCGGCGTCCGCGGGGTCCGGTCTCGATCCCGGCGAGCGTCGCCAGCGCCGCGCGGACCGCGACGGGGTTGGCATTGTAGCTCTCGTCCACGAGGTAGGCGGTGCCGCCACCGATCTCGAGGGCGGTGCGCTCGCCGCGGCCCGCCGGCGGCGTCAGGCTGCCCAGAGACAGGGCGGCGCGGGCGAGGTCGGCCCCGAGGCTGTGGACCACCGCCATGACGCCGAGCGAATTCAGCGCCGCGTGCCGTCCGGCCGTGCCGAGCTTGTAGGTGACGGGCTGGCCCATCACCGCCGCGTCGATCACCGACAGGTCGGGGCGGAGCACGATCTTCAGGGCGCGCACGTCGGAATCCGGGTGCTCGCCGAAGGTGACGACCCGTCCCGCCCGGGAGGCCTGCGCGTGGGCCGCGAGCCGGTCGAAATGCGGGACGTCGCGGTTGACGATCGCCACGCCGCCGGGCTGGAGCCCGGAGAAGATCTCGCCCTTGGCGTCCGCGATGGCGGCGAGCGAGGCGAAATGTTCGATATGGGCGGGCGCGATGGTGGTGATGAGCGCGATGTCGGGGCGGACCTGGGCGGTCAGCGGCACGATCTCGCCGCCGTGGTTCATGCCGATCTCGAACACGCCGTAGCGCGTGGAGCGCGGCATCCGCGCCAGGGTCAGGGGCACGCCCCAATGATTGTTGTAGGAGGCCGCCGAGGCGTGGGTCTCCCCCTGCTCGGCCAGGACGTGGCGCAGCGCCTCCTTGGTCCCGGTCTTGCCGACCGAGCCGGTGACGGCCACGACCTGCGCGCGTGTCCGGGCGCGGGCGGCGGCGCCGAGACGCACCATCGCGGTGAGTACCGGGTCGGCGCCCGCTTCGGGCACCGCCAGGACGGGACCGTGGGACGCGAGGTCCCCGAGGCGGGACGCGCTCACCACCGCGGCGCCGGCCCCGCGGCCCAGGGCGTCGGGAACGAAGTCGTGGCCGTCGCGTGCATCGCCGCGGATCGCGAAGAACAGGTCGCCGGGCTGGAGCGTGCGGGTGTCGATCGAGGCGCCGCCGATGGCGCGCTCGGGGCCGATCAGTCGGCCGCCCGTCGCGGATTCCAGCTCCTCCCGCGTCCAGAGTGCGGTCATCGTCGATTCCCCCGTCGTCCTCAGGCCGCCGCGGCAATCGCGGCACGCAGGACCGCATGGTCCGAGAACGGCAGCGTGCGATTCCCCACGATCTGGCCGGTTTCATGGCCCTTGCCGGCCACGACCAGGACATCGCCCGGTCCGAGCCGGCCGACGGCGCTGTGAATCGCCTCGGAGCGGTCGCCGATCTCCTCTGCGCCCGGAGCGGCGTCCAGGATCGCCCGGCGGATGGTGGCGGGATCCTCGGTGCGCGGGTTGTCGTCCGTGACGATGACGACGTCGGCGAGCCGCTTCGCGATGGCGCCCATCAGCGGCCGCTTGCCCCGGTCGCGGTCGCCGCCGCAGCCGAAGACCACGATCAGCCGGCCCGACGCGAACGGGCGGAGCGCGGCGAGCACGCTCTCCAGGGCCTCCGGCTTGTGGGCGTAGTCGACGAGGCAGAGCCCGCCCCGCGCCTCGCCGATCCGCTCCATGCGGCCGGGGACGCCGGTGAGATGGTCGAGCGCGGCGAAGACGCCGTCGGGATCGGCGGCGCCCGCCGGTGTGGCGAGGGCGAGGCCGGCCGCCACCAGGGCGTTCTCCACCTGGAATTCGCCGACGAGCGGCAGGCGCAGATCCCGGGCCCGGCCGGCGAACAGGACCCGGGCGGCCTGCGCGAACCCCTCGGTCCGGACGGATTCGACGTGCAGATCCCGGCCGCCACGCCCGACCGTGCGGACCGGACGTCCTGCGCCTTCGGCCGCGGCGATCACCCGCTCGGCATAGGCGCCGTCGGCATTGACGATGGCCGGGCAGCCCGGCGGCAGCAGGTCTGTGAACAGGCGCAGCTTGGCCGCGAGGTATTCCTCGATGCTCGCGTGGTAGTCGAGATGGTCCCGCCCGAGATTGGTGAAGCCCGCCGCGTCGAGGCGCACGCCGTCGAGCCGGCGCTGCTCGATCCCGTGGGAGGAGGCCTCCATGGCGAGGTCGGTGACGCCCTCGGCGGCGAGACGCGCCAGCGTCCGGTGCAGCGTCACCGGGTCCGGGGTGGTCAGGGAGCCGTACTGCGCGCCGCGGTTCGTGACGATTCCGACGGTGCCGAGGCTCGCGGCGTCGCGGCCGAGGCGGGCCAGGATCTGGCGCACGAAGTCGGCCACCGAGCTCTTGCCGGCGGTGCCGGTGACGGCCACCACGGTCCCGGGCTGCGCGCCGGCGAGGCGGGCCGCGGCGAGAGCGAGCGACCGGCGCGCGTCGGCGACGTCGTCGGGAAGAAACTCCACCGTCCGGTCGAGGCGGCCTTCCGCCTCCAGCGCCTGCATGGTCCGCACGGCGAAGCCGGTCTCGCCGAGTCCGCCGCGCTGGGCGAGCGACAGGGCGAGCGTCTGCAACTCGTTGTTGCGGAGGACCAGACGTCCGACCTCGTCGGTCATGTCGGCGAGCAGGGCGTTGCGCGCCTCGTAGCTCAGCCGGCCGTCCCGCTCCGGCGTCATGAGGGCGATCTTGATGTTCACCTCGACATCCGAGGTGTTCACGCCGGCGGAGTTGTCGATGGCGTCGGTGTTCAGCCGGACGCCCGCGCGCGCCGCCTCGATTCGTCCGCGCTGCGTCAGGCCGAGATTGGCACCTTCGCCGACGACCTTCGCGCGCAGCTCCGCCCCGGTGATCCGGACGGCGTCGTTGGCGCGATCGCCGGCATCCTCGTCGGTCTCGGTGGTCGCGCGAACATAGGTTCCGATACCGCCGAACCACAGGAGGTCGGCCGGCGCCCGCAGGATCGCCTGCATCAGTTCGGTTGGCGTCGCCTCGGCGCGGTCGAAATCGAGGGCGGCCCGGACCGCCGCGGAGAGCGGGACCGTCTTCAGGCTGCGCGAGAACACGCCGCCGCCCTCCGAGATCAGGCTCTTGTCGTAATCCGCCCAGGAGGACCGCCCCAGATCGAACAGCCGCCGCCGCTCGACGAAGCTCGTGGCCGCATCCGGGGCCGGATCGAGAAAGATGTCGCGGTGATCGAAGGCGGCGATGAGGCGGATGCTCTTCGAGAGCAGCATGCCGTTGCCGAACACGTCCCCCGACATGTCGCCGACGCCGACCGTGGCGATCGGATCGGTCTGCACGTCCACGTCGATCTCGCGGAAATGCCGGCGCACGGCCTCCCAGGCGCCGCGGGCAGTGATGCCCATGCCCTTGTGGTCGTAGCCCTGGCTGCCGCCGGACGCGAAGGCGTCACCCAGCCAGTGACCCTTCTCGAGGGAAAGCGCGTTGGCGATGTCCGAAAACGTGGCGGTGCCCTTGTCGGCGGCGACCACGAGATAGGCGTCATCGGGATCGTGCCGCACCGTGTCCGGCGGCGGCACGATGGCGTTGTCGACGATGTTGTCGGTGAGTTCCAGGAGGGTCCGGATGAAGATCCGGTAGCTCTCGGTGCCCTCCTGCATCCAGGCGGCGCGGTCTGACGCCGGAGGCAGGCGCTTGGGGAAGAAGCCGCCCTTGGCGCCCACCGGCACGATCACGGCGTTCTTCACCTGCTGAGCCTTCACCAGCCCGAGGATTTCGGTGCGGAAATCCTCCGGCCGGTCAGACCAGCGCAGGCCGCCGCGGGCGACATAGCCGAAGCGCAGGTGCACGCCCTCGACGCGGGGGGCGTAGACGAAAATCTCGAAGAGGGGCCTCGGCAGCGGCATCGCCGTCACCCGGGCGCAGGCGAACTTGAAGCTGATCGTCTCGCGGGGATGGCCGTCGGCACCCCTCTGGAAGAAGTTGGTCCGCACCGCGGCCTCGACGAGGTTCACAAACCGGCGCAGGATCCGGTCGTCGTCGAGGCTGGTGACCTCGGCGAGCGCGGTCTCGATGCCGGCGCGTATCTCGGCCTCTCGGGCGGCCCTGTCGCCGACGAGTGCCGGATCGAACCGGGCGCGGAACAAGGCGACGATGTCCCGCGTGATCCCGGAATGCCGGCTCAGCGTACCGGCGAGATAGTCCTGTCCGTACCGGATGCGCAGCTGACGCAGGTAGCGACCGAGCGCCCGGAGGAGGGCGGCCTCCCGCCAGGGGAGGGCGGCTTCGAGGACGAGGCGGTTGTAGCCATCGGATTCCGCGGCTCCGTCGGCGATGGCGAGCATCGCAGCCTCGAGAGGCCGTTCCAGGGCGTCGAGATCGATCGCGACGCCGGTGGCGCGCTCGATCAGCATGTCGTGCAGCCAGATTCGGGCGCCATCCTCGGCCCCTGTCGGCACGACCCGATAGGTGCGCTCGTTGATGACGCGGAAGCCGAGATTCTCCAGGCCGGGCACCCGGTCGGACAAGGCGATGGCGGCGCCCCGCGAGAAGACCTTCAGCCGGACCTGCGCGGCCGAGTCGCTCTGTCGGCGGCCGAGCTGCACGGCCCGCGGCTGGCTGTCGCCGAGGCGCTCGAGGATCGCCACGTCGGCGACTGCGACCTCCGGCTGGAAATTGTCCCGGTAGGCGGCCGAGAACGCGTCGCCGTAGCGGGCGGCCAGCATGCGCGCCTGGTCGCCGCCGTGAGCCTCCGCGAGCGCCTCGCGCAATGCGTCGCCCCAGGTCCGGACCAGGGCGGTGATGCCGGCTTCGAGGGCCGCTGGGTCCTGCTCCGGGCTTCCCGTGTCGGACAGGCCGATGATGTAGTGGATCCGGGCGAGGGAGCCCTCCGGATAGTCCGGGTGGGCGGCACTCAGCCGGCCGCCATAGGCCTCGGCGAGGTAGGTGCCGATCCGGCCTCGTACCGCAGAATCGTAGCGGTCCTTCGGAACGTAGACGAGGAGCGACACGAAGCGGCCGAACCGGTCTGGGCGCGAGAGCACGCGCACCCGCGGCCTGTCGGCCAGGGCTGCGATGGCCAGGGTGAACCGGTAGAGCCGCTCGATGTCGATCTGGAACAGCTCGTCGCGCGGATAGCTCTCCAGTACGGCGAGGAGGCTTCGCCCGGCATGGCTCGTCGGGTCGAGACCGGCGCGCTGGACCACCGCCTCCACCTTCCGGCGCAGGACCGGAACCTCGCGGGCGGGGCTGGTATAGGCCGACGCTGTGAACAGGCCGACGATCCGCACCTCACCGGACAGCTTCCCGAGCCCGGAGAAGAGCTTGACGCCCACATAGTCCAGGAAGGCCGAGCGGTGGACGCGGGATTTCACACTCGCCTTCGTGATGATGAGGGGCTGCGGCTCCTCCAGGAAGGCGAGGATTTCGGGGGTGTAGTCCACGGGGGTCCGGCCCCGGCGCAGGGGCGTGGCGCCGGGATCGCGCAGCACGCCGAGGCTCGACCCCTCGACCAGGGGATGCCCCTCACCGTCGATACCGTGCTGCTGCATGCCGAGGAGCAGGAACTGGCCCTCTGTCAGCCACTCCAGAAAAGCGCGTGCTTCCTCGATCTCGCTTTCGGGCATCGGCGTCGGGGCGCGGCCGAGATCGGTCGCGAGTTCCGCCACGCGCGCCAGCATGGCGTCGTGATCGTCGGTCGCCAGAGCGACGTCCCGGTAGACCGCCGCGAGGGCGTCCAGCAGCCGCTCGCCGGCCTCGGCCGCCAGCCGGTCGAGGTGGATGTGGATGAAGCTCTCGCGCGCCAGGCTGCCCTGGGCATCGGCCGTCGTTTCGCCGACGACCCGTATCAGACCGCCGCCGCCATCCCGCTCGATGCCGAGAATCGGGTGCGCGACGAGGTGCGGGGACAGGCCCTGCTCGGTCAGTTCGGCGAGGGTCGAGTCGAGGAGGAAGGGCCGGTTGTCGTTGACGACTTCGAGGATCGTCATCTCGCGCGCCCGGCCACCGCGGACGAGGGCCCCCTCGCTGAGGCGCAACCGCGCCGGTTCACCGGGCCGGCGCGGCTCAGCCAGGAAGGCACGGGCGCGCGCGGCGAGATCGGCGAGAGTCCCCGCGTCGTAGGAGGCCAGATCCTCCGGTGTCACGCGGCCGAACAGGTCGCGCACGAAGCCGCCCGGTCCGCCCTGCTCGGTCACGATGTCGGCGGCCGCCTCGATCAATCCCGTTCGGGCCGTCTTCTGCTCCGAGGAAGACAAGGCCGTGGCGGTTTCGAGTGTCATCGCGCGTCTCCCGAACCGGGTCACTCATCCAAGCGATAGCAGCGTCTTCCGCCGTGTCGATGACACCCCCGCCGGTTTGCCGGCCCGCCAGTATCGATCGGCGCAAACCGTCAGGCTCACCGCAGATGCGCCTTGCCGCCGACGAGAAGGGTGTATATGCACATATTATGGCCGACATTCATTCCGGTGATGGTCCTCAAGAGCTCTGCACCTGCTCAGCCCTGCGGCGGGCGACACGGGCGGTGACCACGACCTACGACGCCGCGTTGCGGCCGGTGGGTTTGCGCGTGACGCAGTTCGCGATCCTGCGCCTGCTGCAGCGGCTCGGACCGACGCCGGTGACGCGACTTGCCGCGGAGGCGGCCCTGGAGCGGACCACGATGGGCCGCAACCTCGATCCGCTGGAGCGTCGCGGCCTCGTGCGAATCGCGCCCGGCGCGGCCGACGCCCGCGAACGCGTGGTCTTGCTGACCGAGGCCGGCGGCGAGGCGATCGCGGCGGCGACGCCGTACTGGCGCGACGCCCAGGCGCGCATCAACGCGCGGGTCGAGCCAGCGGCCGTGGCTGCCCTCGCCGACGCCCTGACCTCCGTCTCCTGACCGATCCGCCGCAATCCGCCCTTTCCAGAGGCCGTTCATGTCCGTCATCGCCGACACGCACGCCAAGCCGCCGCTGCATTATGCCTGGATCATCGCCGCGGTGACCTTCCTGGTGCTGCTTGTCGGCGCCGGCGTCCGGGCCACCCCGAGTGTGTTGATCGTGCCGTGGGAGCGGGAATTCGGCTGGACCGCGGCGACGATCGGCGTCGGCATCGCGCTCAACATCTTCCTCTACGGGATGATCGGGCCCTTCGCGGTCGCCATCATCGAGCGGTTCGGGCTGCGGCGCTGCATCTGTGGCGCGCTCCTCATCCTGGCGCTCGGCACCGCCGCAACGAGCCTCATGACCGCGCCCTGGCAGATGGTGCTGCTGTGGGGCATCGTCGTCGGCTCGGGCTCCGGCATGGTCGCCAACGTCCTCGGCGCCACCGTGGCGGGACGCTGGTTCGCCAAGCGGCGCGGTCTCGTGCTCGGCATGCTGACGGCGAGCAGCGCCACCGGGCAGCTCGTCTTCCTGCCGATGCTCGCCTCCCTCGCGGTCGGCCAGGGCTGGCGCTCGGTCTCCCTGGTGGTCGCGGCCGCGACCCTGGCCCTGATCCCGCTGGTGGCCCTGCTGATGCGGGATCGCCCGGCCGATCTCGGCCTGCCCCGCTACGGCGAGACCGTGGTGACGCCGACGCCGGTCCTCACCGAGAATCCGGCCCTGCGGGCGCTGCGCGGCCTGCGGATCGGACTGCGCTCCCGGGATTTCTGGCTGCTCGCCGGCACGTTCTTCATCTGCGGCGCCTCTACCAACGGCCTGGTCGGCACGCATCTGATCCCGGCCTGTATCGACCACGGCATCGCCGAAGTGACGGCTGCCGGCCTGTTGGCCCTCATGGGGATCTGCGACCTGATCGGCACCACGGCTTCGGGCTGGCTCACCGACCGGTTCGACTCGCGCAAGCTGCTCGCGTGGTATTACGGGCTGCGCGGCCTCTCGCTGATCTTTCTGCCCTATTCCTTCGACTTCAGCTTCTACGGCCTGTCCCTCTTCGCGGTGTTCTACGGGCTCGACTGGATCGCCACCGTGCCACCCACCGTGCAGCTGGCCGGCAAGTCGTTCGGCGAAGAGAACGCGGCCCTGATGTTCGGCTGGATCGCGGCAGCTCACCAGATCGGTGCAGCTTCCGCAGCCTGGCTCGGCGGGATGATCCGCACCGAAAGCGGCACCTATTTCGGCGCCTTCATCTCGGCCGGCCTGCTCTGCCTCGTTGCCGCTCTCATGGCGACCTTCGTGGGCCGCAAGCCGGCCGCGCCGGCCCTGCATCCGCTGCCGGCCTGAACTGCGCGGGGTGAGCGCGGTCGTCATAAGTGCGCCGCGAAGGAGGAGCCCTGATCGGCTCCTCCCAGCGCATCCCGAGAGCCCGTTTTGACAGTCGCGATCCGGCCCCTGCCGCCGGTCCAGGAGGTCCGGACCCCGCGCCCCTGGTCCGGACCGGGATTTGCCGAGTTCGTCGCCATCATCGCGCTGATGATGGCGGTGACGGCCATCTCGATCGACAATCTGTTGCCGGCCTTCCCGGCCATCGAGGCGCGGTTCGGAGTGCCGGATCCGAACCGGCTGCAACTTCTCGTCTACGTCTACATGATCGGCTTCGGCTTCGCGCAGATCGTCTACGGACCGGTCTCCGATGCCCTCGGGCGGCGCCCGGTGCTGCTCGCAAGCCTCGCCGTCTACGTGGTCGGCTGCGGGCTCGCGATGATGGCGCCGAGCTTCGGCTGGCTGCTGGCCGCGCGGATCATCCAGGGCATCGGTGCAGCCGGCGGGCGCGTTCTCTCGGTGGCGATCGTGCGCGACCGCTTCGCCGGCCGGGAGATGGCGAGCGTGATGTCGTTCACCATGATGGTGTTCCTGATCGTCCCGATGATCGCGCCGGCGGTCGGCGGCATGATGCTGGCGCTGGGCTCCTGGGTCTATGTCTTCGTCTCGATGCTGGTCCTGGCCTTCTGGCTGACCGTCTGGTTCTCCCTGCGCATGCCCGAGACGCTGCACCCGGAATACCGCCGGCCGCTCTCGCCCGCCGCCACCTGGGAGGCGATCCGCCTGACCCTGAAGACGCGCGTCGCCGTCGGTTATGCCACCGCGCTCGGCCTGATGACCGGGTGCATCATGGGCTACGTCGGCTCGGCTCAGCAGCTATTCGACACCG
>NZ_BACT01000964.1:0-599 GCF_000333255.1 Methylobacterium sp. B1
CGCGCCCGGATCGCCGGCGGGCCGGTCGATCAGCGCGAGCCCTCCGGCATCCGCGCCCGACAGCGTCGCCGCCAGGAGCGCCGGCCGGCCCCCGAGGCGCAGCAGGCGCGGCCGCAGGGGCGCGAACACCGCCTCGCCCCCCGCCGGCACCGTCACGGTGCTTCGACCCCTACAACACCCAGGATCTCGACCGGCTGATCGCGGCGTGGCTGCCGCTGACCTACGCGATCAATTCGCTCTCCCACAGCATGGGCCAGCCGGCGCTCTACCCGTTCAAGCTGACGCCGACGGTGATCGCCAAGCTCGCCTTCGTGCACGAGCGGATCTACGCCTCCCGCACCGGCATCCTGCCGGATGCCGGCGAGGCGGGCGCCGAGATGCTCCGGGCGGTGATCCTGGGCCTGCGCCAGAAGGTGCCTGCGCCGACGGTGTGAGGGCAGGGCGGACGGACGGGCGCCTCACGCCCCCCCGTGACGTTCCGCGAAGGCGCGGAACGCCGCCAGGGTCTCGGCGCTGACATGGTGCTCGATCCCCTCCGCGTCCCGCCGGGCGGTCTCGGGGCTCACCCCCAGCGCGCACAGGAAGCGTTCGACGATCCG
>NZ_BACT01000963.1:0-969 GCF_000333255.1 Methylobacterium sp. B1
CGCGTCGGGAGCTGGTCGCGGCAGTGGGATGCGCGCGGCCATTCGATCGGTTTCGGGCTGGGGCTCGCACGAGGCTACGCGACCCTCGGACAAATCGGTTTCGAGGGGCGATTCGAGTACGGGGCCGTCGGAAGCGTCACCAACCTGGCATCCCGGCTCTGCGATGTGGCTCAGGCGGGACAGATCGTGGTGAGCCGGTCGGTCTTCAGCGCTGTCCAGACGGTCGTTCAAGCGCGCCCGCTCGGCAATCTTCCACTCAAGGGCTTCCTGCGCGAGGTTGCAGCCTTCGAGCTCGTGGGCATGTCGGAGGATCGGACCGTCACCTGACCCGGGCCCGGCAGCGCGGTCCGTCTTTCGTCGGCCCACCAGGGACCCGGTGAGCTTCTGGCATGAAGTCCGGGGCTGTGGGCCCCGGTGCCTCGGGCATCCGCGCCCGCGGAGGATGCTCGTCGACGTCGAGCACCGGCATGGTCTCACCGTCCGATGACGATGGTCTTCACCTCACCGGAGACGGGGTCGAGGAGAGTAATGGTCTGCTGGCTCATAATCTGCTCCTCCGTCGCTCGCAGAAGGTCTTGTGCGTGCTGCCCGGTGGCAAACTCAGATGCGTGGCCAGAACGGTGCCGACCATCGGGCAGTCGGTGATCAGCGCGACGGGCTGAACGATCACGTCGAGCGCCGTCTCGCGGTTACAGTCCGGCCCCTCGACACGCGGAGGACAGGCCAGTGCGCCGGCCATGTAGCCCGGCGTCTCAGCGAGCGCCGGTTGGTCGAGCACGCAGATCCAGGTCCAGCCGGCTATCAGGATCAGGAAGATGCCGGCGATCTGCCGGACACCGAGAGATATGCTTCGGACAACGTCAAACATCGGCTGTGCTCCTCATGTTATGCACATGAGCGCAGATATCGAGCAGGCGTTCTGTGATCGGCCTCACCGAGTACAATGTCGATCGTTCCGATCCGGCGCGA
>NZ_BACT01000962.1:0-1347 GCF_000333255.1 Methylobacterium sp. B1
TGCCCCGGGCCTTCAGCCGCTCGATGATCGCCGACAGCGCCCCCTCGGTCACCTTCGGGTCGGTGCCGCGGAGCATGTCGTTGGCGCCGAGTTCGAGGATCACGCCCGCGGTCCCGTCGGGCACCGACCAGTCGACCCGGTCGAGGCCACCGGTGGCGGTGTCGCCGGAGACGCCGGCATTGGACACGGTCACGTCTTCGCCCTTGGCCTTGAGCAGCCGCTCCAGGACGGTGGGGAAGGCGGCATCGGCGGGCAGCCGGTAACCGGCGGTCAGGCTGTCGCCCAGGGCGACGAGCTTGACCGGGCCGTTCGGCGCGGCCTGCGGTGCCGTCATGAAAGGGACCATGAGGACGGCTAGCGCTGCGGCAAACAGGGCCGTGCGCCGGAACACAGCGCCGCCGTCATGGCGCGGCCCCAATGCGGATCCCATATCGCGGTGCCCCCGCGGCCCGTGCAGCCAAGTTCGCAGCCAACCGAGGACCTCGCGCGCCATGCTCGTCATCGCCCACAGATCGGCTCGCCCGTGAGCCAAGGCAAGGTGCTGCGCGATCCGGCGATCGCGCTGTCGAACATCGATCTCAGCCTCGGCCGCGGCGCCGCCCGGGTCCACATCCTCCGCGGCATCTCGCTCACCGTCGACCGCGGCGAGGCTGTGGGGCTCGTCGGTCCGTCCGGCTCCGGCAAGTCGACGCTTCTGATGGTCATGGCCGGGCTGGAGCGGCCCGATTCCGGCGGCGTGGTCATCGAGGAGACCGATCTCGTCCGCCTCGACGAGGACGCGCTCGCCCGCTTCCGGGGCCGGCGCATCGGCATCGTGTTCCAGGCCTTCCACCTCGTGCCGACCATGACGGCGCTGGAGAACGTGGCGCTGCCGCTGGAACTCGCCGACCGGCCCGGCGCCCACGAGCGGGCCCGCGCCGAGCTGGAGGCGGTGGGCCTCGGGCACCGGCTGCACCATTACCCGGCGCAACTCTCGGGGGGCGAGCAGCAGCGCGTCGCCATCGCCCGGGCGGTCGCCCCCGACCCGGCGATCCTGGTCGCCGACGAGCCCACCGGCAACCTCGACGAGGCCACCGGCCGGCAGATCGTCGATCTCCTGTTCCGGCTGAAGCGCGACCGCGGCGCGACCCTGGTGCTCGTCACCCACGACAACGGCCTCGCCCGCCTGTGCGACCGCACGGTGCGCCTGCGCTCGGGCCGGATCGAGGAAGCGGTGACCGCCTGATGCACGGCACGATCACCCGACCGGACCCCGGCCCCCGCCGCCTCCCGCTCATCCTGCGGCTGGCGCTCCGCGAACTGCGCGCCGGCCTCACGGGCTTCGCGGTGTTCCTCGCCTGCATCGCG
>NZ_BACT01000961.1:0-325 GCF_000333255.1 Methylobacterium sp. B1
CGCAGCCAGGGGCTGAACATTGGCCTCGCCTCCGCCTCGCCGCTGCACATGCAACAGCAGGTGCTGAAGATGTTCGATCTTGAAGGTTACTTCGATCAGCTGGTTTCCGCCGAATACCTGCCGTACAGCAAACCACACCCTGAGGTCTACCTGATCGCCGCCGAGCGCCTGGGCAGCGATCCGCTGCGCTGCATCACGCTGGAAGACTCCTTTAACGGCATGATCGCCACCAAGGCCGCACGCATGCGTTCCATCGTCATCCCGGCGGCCGAATACCGTCACGATCCGCGCTGGGCGCTGGCGGACCACAAGCTGGAGACCCTGG
>NZ_BACT01000960.1:0-4787 GCF_000333255.1 Methylobacterium sp. B1
CCGAGGCCGGCATCACCTTCTGCTCGGCGGAGTTCACCTCCTGCTTGCCGCCCGCCAGGATGCCGATGAACTCCTCGTAGGAGAGGTGCTTCAGCGAATCCTTCAGCGCCGGCGCGTAGGTCGAACCCATGCCGTCCGGACCGTGGCAGACGTGGCACTCGGCGTGATAGCGGCGGTAGCCCGAGTAGGTGTACCAGTCGAGCATCTTGCCGTCCTGGGTCACGTGGAACGTCGGGTGGCCGTCGGCATCGAAATACTTGCCGTCCTCGACCTTCGTCGCAGCATCCTGCTTCAGCAGCTTGGGATCCTGCTCGGCGGTCTTGTCGTTCGCGTTCAAGGAATTGGCGAGCTTGGGGTCGGCGGGCTTGGCATCCTCAGCATGTACGGCAACCGTCGAGACGGTCGCTAGGGCGAGGGCGGCGATAACCGGCCGCGTTACGATCTTGCTGAGGTTGAGCAACGCATGTGTCTCCCTGGATCGAGGCTCTTCGTCTCCCTCGAGCCGCAGCCTCTTGCGAGAAAGTCTAATCACAAGGATGCCGGCGCGGGAACCCGCGCCGGCATCGTTTTTCACGTCTAACCCTGCGGCCGATTAGTTCGGCAGGGCGAAGACCGTCAGCTGGCCGCCGAGGTTGGTGTACTGCGACAGAGCCGCGTAGCCACCCACCGCGCCGAGGCCGGCGTTCGGGTCGGTCAGGCCGGCCGCGAGGCCGATGCCAGCCCAGCCGCCGACGCCCGACAGGACGCCCACGTACTGCTTGCCCTTGTGCTGGTAGGTCATCACGTTACCGATGATGCCCGACGGGGTCTTGAACTTGAACAGCTCCTTGCCGGTCTTGTCGTCGACCGCCTTCAGGTAGCCCTCAAGCGTGCCGTAGAACACGACGTCGCCAGCGGTGGCCAGAGCACCGGACCACACCGAGAACTGCTCGGGGTTGGACCACTTGATCTTGCCGTTGACGCCATCCCACGCGATGAAGTTGCCCATGCCGCCGTGCGAGTTCGGGGCCGGGTACATCGAGAGGGTCGCACCGACGTAGGGCTGGCCCGGGGTGTAGGTCACCCGGAACGGCTCGTAGTCCATGCAGACGTGGTTGGTGGGCACGTAGAACAGGTTGGTCTTCGGCGAGAAGGCCGCAGGCTGCTGATCCTTGGTGCCCAGCGCCGCCGGGCAGATGCCCTTGGAGTTGGTGTCCTCACCGTTCTGCTCGGTCGAGTACTTCGACACGACCAGCGGACGGCCGTAGTTCTTCGAGCCCTTGTCCATGTCGACCTTGGACGCCCAGTTGACGGCCGGGTCGAACTTCTCGGCGACGAGCAGGGCGCCGGTCTCGCGGTTCAGCGTGTAGCCGAAGCCGTTACGGTCGAAGTGGGTCAGGAGCGGCTGGTCCTTGCCGTCAACCTTCTGATCCGTGAGGATCATTTCGTTGATGCCGTCGTAGTCCCACTCGTCGTGCGGGGTCATCTGGTAGACCCACTTGGCCATGCCGGTATCCGGGTTACGCGCCCAGATGGTCATGGACCACTTGTTGTCGCCCGGACGCTGCTTGGGGTTCCAGGTCGAGGGGTTGCCCGAGCCGTAGTACATCAGGTCGAGCTTCGGGTCGTACGAGAACCAGCCCCAGGTGCAGCCGCCGCCGGTCTTCCACTGATCGCCTTCCCAGGTCTTCAGCGAGGAGTCCTTGCCGATCGGCTTGCCGAGCGACGTGGTCTTCTCCGGGTCCACGATCATCTGATCGTCCGGGCCCTCGGAGTAGCCGCGCCACACCTTCTTGCCGGTCTTCAGGTCGTAGGCGGTGACGTGGCACTGCACGCCGAACTCGCCGCCGGAGATGCCGACGATGACCTTGTCCTTCACGGGCAGAACCGTGGCGGTGTTGGTCTCGCCCTTCTTCGGATCGCCGTTCACGACCGACCAGTTGACCTTGCCGGTCTTGGCGTCGAGCGACACGAGGGTGGTGTCGGCCTGGTGCAGGAGGATGGCGCCGTCGGCGTAGGCCAGGCCACGGTTGACCGTGTCACAGCACATGACCGGGATCACGGACGGATCCTGCTTCGGCTCGTACTTCCAGATGATCTTCGCCTCGTGGTCGAGGTCGAGGGCGTACACGATGTTCGGGAACGGCGTGTGCACGTACATGATGTTGCCGACGACGAGCGGCGAGCCCTCGTGGCCGCGCAGAACGCCGGTCGAGAACGTCCAGGCGACCTGGAGATCCTTGACGTTCTTGGCGTTGATCTGGTCGAGCTTCGAATAACGCGTATTCGCGTAATCAACCGTCTGAAGAACCTGTTCCGCCGGGTTGGCGATGCCCTTCATGACGCTTTCATTGGCCAGCGCCGGCGCGGCGACGGCCGCGACACCTGCGCCGAGCGCAAGGAGATGTACCGCTCTCATGGGTTCCTCCGACAAGTCTTGAGAGTATTTGCGACGCGCAGCGATAACGGCGTCACGCGGACTCCGACCTGACTGTTTGCGACAGGGATGGACGCCTCGGTAGCGGGCATAGTGGACTTCGAGGAGATCTACTGATCCCCTAGCCAGGAACCGCCATCCCTGAGGCGGCTCCCTCGAAACCGAGGCTTGAACGGACCTTAAGAGATTTTTGAGCGCCGTCAACTCGCCGTTCGAGGGCTGTGGTCACACGGTGAAAGCTTCTCTTCGCATGACAAAGGCACGGGCGATGTCATGCGTTTGCGAAAAGAAATGCTGCGATGCACAAGGAGCTTGCCGTTCTTTGAGGCAGAACTGACGGAGACGTCGGCGCCTCCCATGCGGATCTTGCAAACGAACAAGCTTTGCTGGGTGTCTGCATGCGTCGCCCGCTTGGTCTGGCCGCATGGCGGGTCGAAACGAACGCGCGGGACGTCGGCGAGTCAACTGCACTGCAGAATGGTCCGATGCCCGTTCATTGCCGAATTTTCCCGGTTTGCCCGTCTGCGCCCAGTCGCCGCATCCGAATTTTTCGCGGATCCCGTCCGTCGCAGTCTGCGTCAGGCGCGACAAATTGCCGAATCGTCCCGGGTCCGGAACGATCGGTTTTCGGCCAGCCCGAGGCCGCCGGGCGCCTAACTCTCAGAAGTGCTGTGCTGGGCGGGGCGTCAGAGTGCGCCGACCGGTCCCGTGCTCTCGAACTCGGCGACGTCGCCGACCAGATCCGTCACGGAGATGTTGAGCCGGCGGCCGTTGGAGAGCCTGAGCTGGGCATCCGGCTCGAGCCATATCGGCCGGAGGCCTGCTGAACTGCCGTAGAGGTTGCCGTACGCGACGATGCCGCCTTCGCGCCGCTCGACCACGAGTCGGTAGCGGACGCGGGCCGGTTCACAGCCCTCCGCCGATACGAGACCGCGCCCCGTCAGCGTCTTCAGGATCTCGTTGGATTCGAACATACGCGGGGCGCAAGGGCGGGACTAAGCGGCAATCCGATTGCCATTTAATCCCGGCCCTTCTGCGAGTCACGCCCGAGCGCGTCATTTGTCCCGTTGCCGGCTCGGCGCTGTCATCCGGCCCGCTCGACGCCGTCCGGCGCGGTGTCACCCTGGGGCGGGCGCACCACGATGCGGCCGGCCTCGACGGAGAGCGCCAGACGTCCCTGCTTCAGAGCCAGGGCTTTGTCCCCGAACAGGGTCGCCCGCCAGCCCTGGAGGGCCGGAACCTCGGCGGTATCGTCATCGGCGATCGCCTCCAGGTCGTCGACCGTCGCGATGATCTTGGGCGCGACGCCCTCCGTCTCGCAGACCGCTTTGAGCAGCACCTTCAGCAACTCGACGATGGCCCCGTTGCCCCCGCTCCGCCGCACCCGCTCGGGCATTCGGACGGCGCTGGTGTCGCGAGCGAGGCCACGCTCCACGGCAGCGACGATGTCGGCCCCGGTCCGGGAACGCTCGAATCCCGCCGGGATCGTCCGAAGCCGGCCGAGCGCCTCGGCGTTCCGAGGCGCCGCGGATGCGATATCAATGACCGCTTCGTCCTTCAGGATCCGCCCGCGCGGAACGTTGCGCGCCTGCGCCTCGCTCTCGCGCCACGCGGCCACTTCCATCAGCACGGCGATTTCCCGCGGCTTGCGCATCCGCCCGGAGAGCCGCCGCCACGCCTGGGCGGGATCGGCACGGTACGTCTCGGGCGAGGTCAGCACCGCCATTTCCTCGTCGAGCCACGCGCCCCGGTCGGTGCGCAGCAGCTCGGCCACGAGAACCTCGTAGATCCTCACGAGGTGGGTGACGTCCGACAGCGCGTAGCTCAACTGCGCCTCGGAGAGCGGTCGCCGTGACCAGTCGGTGAACCGCGAAGACTTGTCGATCTTGGCCTTGGCGACGTCGTTGACGAGCTGCTCGTACGAGACGGAATCGCCGTAGCCGCAGACCATGGCGGCGACCTGCGTATCGAAGAACGGATGCGGCAGAATCCCGCCGATCAGCCAGATGATCTCCAGATCCTGACGGGCGGAGTGGAACACCTTGACCGTACGCTCGTCGGCCATGAGCGCGATGAAGGGTTCGAGGTCGATTCCCGGCGCCAGCGGATCGACCAGGACGCCTGTGCCGTCCGGGGCCGCCATCTGGATCAGGCAGAGTTTCGGATAGTACGTCGTCTCGCGCATGAACTCCGTGTCGACGGTCACGAAGGGTTGCTCGGCGAGACGTGTGCAGATCTGGCGCAGCGCGTCAGTGGTGGTGATCAGGTCCATGCATCGGCTATACGCAACCGCAGCCGACATGGGGAGACGCACCCGCTCGGGTCCCCATCTTTCGCGCGCGTCCCGTTACCGCCGCGCGACGTTCGTCAC
>NZ_BACT01000959.1:0-3032 GCF_000333255.1 Methylobacterium sp. B1
CGCGGGTCGATTACGTGTTCGGCTGCATGGCCGCCAACGGCCAGACTCGCGAGAGCCTGCAGAAATGCTCCTGCTCGCTCGACCAGCTCGCCGCGATCCTGCCGTACGACAAGTACGTCCAGGCGAGCACCATCCTGTCGATGCGGCAGGGCATCGGCAACCGGGCGAACGAGTTCAAGTCGACCAAAATCTTCGACGACAAGGTGGCGGACCTGCGCCGCGCCCAGGCCGAAGCCGAGATTCGCTGCTATCACGGCTGAGTTGCGAGGCGAGGCCGGCGTTGCGCCGGCCTCGCGATTCGCGCACACCGGCTCCCGAACCGCGCTCGTGAACGGGACCCGCACCGTGACACCCTCCTCCAGCCTGTCCGCTCTGCTGCCTGCTCTGGGCGGCCGCACGCTGGTCATGGGCATCCTCAACGTCACGCCCGATTCCTTCTCGGACGGTGGGTTGTTCGCCGGGGAGGCCGAAGCCGTGGCCCAGGCCGAGCGCCTCGTCGCAGAGGGCGCGGCGATACTCGACATCGGTGGGGAGTCCACCCGGCCCGGTCACGTTCCGGTCCCGGCCGAGGAGGAGCAGGCGCGCGTCCTGCCGGTGATCCGGGCAATCGCGCCCCGTCTGCCGGTGCCGATCTCCATCGACACCTACAAGGCGTCCACGGCCCGCCTCGCGCTGGAGGCCGGTGCCCGGATCGTGAATGACGTCTGGGGGCTCCAGCGTGAGCCCGACATCGCTTCCGTGGCGGCGGCGCACGGCGCGCCCGTGATCATCATGCACAACCGGGAGACGATCGACCCGGATCTCGACATCGTGGCCGACATGCTCGCTTTCTTCGAGCGGTCCCTCACCATCGCCCATCGCGCCGGCCTCGCCGATTCCGAGATCGTGCTCGACCCGGGTGTCGGCTTCGGCAAGAGCTGGAACCAGCATCTCGAGGCGCTGCGGCGGCTGCCCGAGATCCGCGCCCTCGGGTTTCCGGTCCTGGTCGGTGTTTCCCGCAAGTCGCTTCTCGGACGCCTGCATGATCGCGAGACCCGGCCGGCGGACCGTCTCACGGGCTCCGTCGCGGCCCACGCCGTCGCGGCGACGCTCGGTGCCGACATCGTGCGCGTGCATGACGTTGCGGCGCATGTCGACGCGATGCGCGTCGTCGATGCCGTGATGCGGCCGGAGGCGCGCTGAGCATGGCCGGCGACCTGATCCGCGTCACCCGCATCGCGGTGTTCGGCCGACACGGTGTGCTGGCCGAAGAGGCCGTGCTGGGCCAGCGCTTCTATATTTCCCTCGAAGCGCAGCTCGACCTCGGCGCGGCGGGCCGCTCGGATGATGTGGCCGGCACGGTGAGCTACGCCGATCTCACCGCGGTGGCGGTCGCGATCGCCACCGAGCATCGATTCAACCTGATCGAAGCCCTGGCCGAAGCCATCGCCGCGGAGATCCTGGCGCGTTTCACGCTGGTCGACGCCGTCACGGTCCGCGTCGACAAGCCGAGCGCTCCCGTTCCCGCCATTCTGGACAGCGTCAGCATCGAGATCATGCGTCGTCGCGGAGCCGGCCGATGAGGGCCTATCTCGGTATCGGCAGCAATGTCGGCGACATGGCCGCGATGCTCGACCGCGCGGTCGCGGGCCTCGCGGCGGATCCGGGTATCACCCTCGTCGCGCGGTCCTCCGACTACCGCACGCCGCCCTGGGGCAAGACCGATCAGCCTTGGTTCCTCAACGGGGCCGTGGCGGTGGAGACGAGTCTCGATCCGCATGGCCTGCTCGACGCCTGCCTCCGCGTGGAGCACGATCTCGGCCGGGTCCGCGAGGAGCGCTGGGGGCCGCGGGTGATCGACATCGACGTCCTGGCCTACGAGGGCGCCGCCGTCGACGACGCGCGTCTCGTTCTGCCGCACCGCTATGTCCGTGAGCGGGCCTTCGTGCTGGTGCCGTTGGCCGAGATCGCACCCGACCTCGTGATCGGCGGCGAGCGCGTGGTGGATGCCTTGGCGAAGCTCGACCGGACCGGCATCGCGCGCGTCTGAGCCGACCCGGCCGGGTCGCCGTCGAGCGGCGACCTGCAACGGTGCGTCAGCGCTCGGCCGGCTCCGCGAGCTTGTTGTCATCCTCTTCGAGGAGCGGCACGTCGTAGGCGCGCAGGACCGCGTCGATATCGGCCTTACGCTTGCGCAGGACGGTGTTCAGCGAGCGCTTCCAATCGTTCTCGCCGATCCGCACGCCCATGGCGATCCGGTAGGCCATCGGCGGCCGCTCCGGCTCCTTGAGCAGGGGCACGACATTCATCGCGACGCCCGATTGCTTGGCGAGCCAGCCCGCCGCAGGCCCCCACAGCACGGCCGCGTCGATCTCCTTGGCGGCCAGCGCCGCGATGATCTCGGCGGCAACCGTCTGATGCTTGCGGGCCGGGTCGAGCTGATAGGGGGCGTAGGCCTTCATGGTCGAGACGAGGCCGAGATCTCCCATGCGGTTGACCGGCGGCGTCCCGGCGATCACGCCGATGCTCTTGCCTTTCAGGCGCGGATCGTCGAGGGCGGTCACGCCCTCATACTCACCCTTGCGCGTGACCAGCGTATAGGCAGACCGATAATAGGGATTGGTGGTCTGGACGAGGTCGCTGCCGAAGGCCTGACCCATGATCAGATCGCAGAGGCCGGTCCCGAGCGTGTTGCGCACGAAGCCGGGACCCTGGGTCAGCCAGTAGTAGCGGACCTTGATCTTCAATTCGTCGGCGATGATCGCCGCGATCTTGTTCTCGAAGCCGTCCTCCTTGCGTTCGGAGAACGGCATGTTGCCCGGATCCCCGCAGACGCGCAGCACGTCCGTGGTGACCGTATCCGGCAGATGCTGGGCGAGAGCCCCCTGTGCCCCGGTGAATGTCAGGGCGCAGAGGACGGCGATCCGGGCAAGAGACGACATCAGCCGCCCATGCATTCCTTCTCGGCCTTCTTGGCCGTATCGGGCTTGTCCTCATGATCCGACGGACGGATACGCCCGATCGCCCCGGCGGCGCGCGCCTTGAGGTAGACG
>NZ_BACT01000958.1:0-5405 GCF_000333255.1 Methylobacterium sp. B1
GGGGGTCTGGTCCTGTCGAATTCGCCGGCGCCGCCCGGCAATTGCCCGAGGCGCTGCTGATCAACCCCTACGACCGGTTCGAGGTGGCGGAGGCGATCCGGGCCGCGCTCTACATGCCGAAGGCCGAGCGTGTGGCGCGCTGGAAGCCGATGGTCGAGCGCATGACCCGCGAGGACGTCGATTGGTGGGCGCGCAACTTCCTGGCGGAGCTCGAGAATTTCCGCACCATGGAGCGCGAGGCCCCCACCGCCGCCGCGGCCGCCGAATAGCCGGCGCAGCCCGCTGATTCCGCCTGCAGCCCCCCGTGTGACCGGACGCCCCACATGATCGCCGTCGATGACGGGGTGCCGGCGCCGCTCGGCGCCCATTTCGACGGGCGCGGCGTCAACTTCGCCCTCTTTTCCGAGCACGCCACCGCGGTCGATGTCTGCCTGTTCGAGGCGGGGGAGCGGCACGAGACCCGCACGGTGCGTCTGCCCTGCCGGACCGACGACGTCTGGCACGGCTACCTGCGCGGCGTGCTGCCGGGCCAGCTCTACGGCTACCGGGTGCACGGCCCCTGGGATCCGGCGTCCGGCCACCGGTTCAACGCCTCGAAGCTCGTCCTCGACCCCTACGCCCGGGAGATCCGCGGCCGGATCCGCTGGCACGATGCGCTCTACAGTCATCGCCGGGGCGGGCGCGAGGACCGGATCGACCGGCGCGACAGCGCGGTCTACATGCCGAAATGCGTGGTCACCGCCCCGGAGGTGCCCGATCTGGCCCTCACGCCGGTGCGGCGGCCGCTGGCCGAGACGGTGGTGTACGAGGCGCACGTCAAGGCGCTGACCCGCACCCATCCCGACATCCCCGAGGCGGAGCGCGGCACCTACGGGGCGCTCGCCCACCCGGCGATCATCGAGCACCTCGTCAGGCTCGGCGTCACCGCCCTGGAGCTGCTGCCGATCCACGCCTTCGCGGACGACCGCTTCCTGGTGGAGAAGGGGCTCGTCAATTTCTGGGGGTATCAGCCCCTGGGCTACTTCGCCCCGGAGCCGCGCTACCTGGGGGAGGGCGGACTGGGCGGCCTGAAGGCGGCGATCCGGGAGCTGAACGCCGCCGGGATCGAGACGTGGCTCGACGTGGTCTACAACCACACCGCCGAGGGGGACCACACCGGCCCAACCCTGTCGTTCCGCGGCATCGACAACGCCAGCTACTACAAGCTCGATCCCGCCGACCCGCGCCGCACCATCGACTGCACCGGCTGCGGCAACACCTTCGACGCGAGCCATCCGCGGGTGATGCAGCTCGTGCTGGATTCCCTGCGCCATTGGGTCACCGCCTACGGCATCGCGGGCTTCCGCTTCGACCTGGCCTCGAGCCTCGGGCGCGCGCCCTTCGCCTTCACCCCGCAGGCGGCCTTCTTCCAGGCGGTGGCGCAGGATCCGGTCCTCGCCCGGGTGAAGATGGTGGCCGAGCCCTGGGATATCGGGGAGGGGGGCTACCAGCTCGGCGGCTATCCGCGCGGCTGGAGCGAGTGGAACGACAAGTTCCGCGACGCCGCGCGGGGCTTCTGGAAGGGGGATTCCGGCACGCTCGCCAAGGTCACGCAGGGGCTGACCGGCTCGCGGGAGGTGTTCGCCCCGTCCCGTCGCTCGCCGCTGGCCAGCGTCAACTTCATCGCCAGCCACGACGGCTTCACCCTGGCCGACACGGTGGCGTACGAGCAGAAGCACAACGAAGCCAACGGCGAGGACAACCGCGACGGCCATAACCACAACGTCAGCCGCAACTACGGCGTCGAGGGCGACACCGACGACACGGCGATCCTGGCTCTACGCGCCCGCCAGAAGCGCAACATGCTGGCCACCATGATGCTGGCCCAGGGCGTGCCGATGCTGCTGATGGGCGACGAGCGCTCCCGCAGCCAGGGCGGCAACAACAACGCCTATGCCCAGGACAACCCGACGAGCTGGATGGACTGGAGCGTCGATCCGGATCCCGCCCTCACGGATTTCGTCGCCAACCTGCTGGCCCTGCGCCGGGCCCAGCCGGCGCTGCGGCGGCGGCGCTTCTTCACCGGCGCGCTGATCGATCCCGACGAGCCCCTGCGCGACGTGCACTGGCTCTCCCCCGAGGGCACCGAGATGGAGGGCCGCCACTGGTCCGACGACGGGCTCCAGGTGTTCGGCATGCAGATCGGCAATGACGGCGATCCGGGCGACCGCCTCCTGATGCTGTTCAACGCCGGGGAGGGCGCCGTCCCGTTCCGCCTCGCCCCGGTGGTGGGCGGCCCCTGGACGCCGGTCTTCGACACCGGCGAGCCCGCGGGCGCCCGCGCGCCCGGCACGCCGGCCGTCGAGTCCGGGGCCGCCGTGCCGCTGCCGGGCCGCACGGTCCTCGTGCTCACCGCGCCGGGGACAGAGACCGGAAACCGGGGCGGCTGGGTGCCGGAACGCTAGGGGCAGGAGCCCCCCGCGGATCCGTCAGTCGAACAGGCTGGAGACGCTGGATTCCGTCGCCGTGCGCCCGATCGCCTCGCCCAGCAGCGGCGCGATGGTGGCCACGCGGATGTTGCGGGCGAGCTTGACGGCCTGCGTCGGCTGGATCGAGTCGGTGATCACCAGCTCCTTCATCCGCGAGGCGGCGATGCGCGAGACCGCGCCGCCCGACAGCACGCCGTGGGTGATGTAGGCCGAGACGTCCTTGGCGCCGGCGTTGAGCAGGGCCTCGGCGGCGTTGACCAGGGTGCCGCCCGAATCGACGATGTCGTCCACGAGGATGCAGGAGCGGCCCTCGACCTCGCCGATGATGTTCATCACCTCGGACTCGCCCGGGCGCTCGCGGCGCTTGTCGACGATGGCCAGCGGGCAGTCGATCCGCTTGGCGATGGCCCGCGCCCGCACCACGCCGCCGACGTCGGGCGAGACCACCATGCGGTTGTCGCCCGGCAGCCGCTCCTTGATGTCGCGCACCATCACGGGGGCGGCGAACAGGTTGTCGGTGGGGATGTCGAAGAAGCCCTGGATCTGGCCGGCATGGAGATCGAGGGTCAGGACGCGGTCGGCGCCCGCCTCGGTGATGAGGTTCGCCACCAGCTTGGCCGAGATCGGCGTGCGGCCGGAGGTGCGCCGGTCCTGCCGCGCATAGCCGAAATACGGGATCACCGCCGTGATGCGCCGGGCCGAGGATCGGCGCGCAGCGTCGATCATGATCAGCAGTTCCATCAGGTGGTCGTTCGCCGGGAACGAGGTCGACTGGACGATGAACACGTCCTCGCCGCGCACGTTCTCCTGAAGCTCGACGAAGATCTCCATGTCGGCGAAGCGCCGGACCATGCACTTGGCCAGCGGCAGTTCGAGATAGGCCGCGATCGCCTCGGCCAGGGGCCGGCTGGCATTCCCGGCGATGATCTTGATCGAGGATTTCATGGGCGGCCGCTCACTCGCGGCCGGACCTTACCGCCGCTCTTGTCCAGACCGGTCTCCCGAGGAGCCGGAACGATCCGATGACGGGCGAGGCTCTTAGCAGCGGGCAGGAACTGTCACAATGCCTTCACGGCCGCCCAGCACTCGCCGCCGACAGGTAGTGCGGCAGCGCTCAGGGAGCCGGCGGCTCCAGCAGGCGGTGCAGGTGCACCACGAAATAGCGCGTCTGCGCGCTGTCGACGGTGGCCTGGGCCTTGGCCCGCCACGCGGCCTGGGCGGAGGCGTAGTCCGGGAAGATGCCGACGATGTCGAGGCCCTTGATGTCCCGGAACCGGACCCCGTCGAGATCCTGCAATTCACCACCGAAGACCAGGTGCAGCTTCTGGTCGCTGTCGATCGCCGTCGCCATGGCCTCTCCTCACGTTTCTCCGCGGCGCTCGCAAATGGCGGGCCTCCGGTCAAGCCTGCATGGTCGCAGCCGAGCCCTGAACCCGCCGCAGGTCTGCGCGGCGGCCGGGTTCCGGGCGCGGCGCCGCGCCGGATGCGCAACCTCGGATGCGTCATGCTACGAGCGGACCATGACACGCCGACCTCTCGCTCTCCTCGTCCCCGTCGCGGTGACCGTCAGCCTCAGCGCGGCGCAGGTTCTGGCGCAGCAGGCGCCCCGGGCGCCCCGCGCCGCCGGATCCGACAGGAGCGCCCCCGACCGGCGGGGCGGGCCACCGGTGATCGGCTGCCCGTCGCTCGCCAATTACCGGATGCTGATGCGCGACGGCGCGGCGGCGGCCGCGGCGCATCTGGCCGATCCCAAGGCGGACCATCTCGGCTGCTCGGCGCTGGCGCGCACGGAATTCACCGGCATCGTCGACAAGGTGACACTGGGCGGCCAGAGCTACGATTGTGCCGGCGTGCGCGGCACCACGGCCTGCCACTGGATCGCGCCCGGGACGATTCCCGAGACGCCCGCGCCGGCCAAGCGCTGACCCCGACGGGTCTCTCGGTCCGGCCTCAGCGCAGGTGGCCGCTGGCGCGCAGATCCCGCTCGACCGCCTCGTGGACGGCCTGGAGCGGATTGTCGTTGATGGCGGCGGGGGGAAGCAGCGGCGTCATCGCGGCGGGCCGCGTGTCGAAATCCGGCAGGATCGCGGATTGCGGCGCCGGCGGGCGCACCGGCACATCTGCCGGCATGCGTGCCGGCAGATGTGCCGGCATGCGCGCCGCGAGGGTCCGCAGCGCCTCACGGGCGCCGGAGGGCAGGAGCGTCACGAGTCTGTTCAGCATGGCCGGCCTCAACGCGCACGGCCGGCCGGGGCCGGCGGGAACGGGACGGTGGCGGCGGAACGGTTCTTCACGGGGACACCAGCACGGGATCGGTCGCGGGAAACGAACCGGCCCCTCCACAGTTCCGACAGATCAGTATTGCCAAATTTTCGGCGCGTGTCGCCTGGATACAGGCGAACACTGATTTGTCGGTTGAGGCAGTCTGAAGAATGGCGGAAGCGGATGGGAATCGAACCCACCGTACGCTGTTGGCGTACCGCTGGTTTTGAAGACCAGGAGGGCCACCAGACCCCGTTCGCCTCCACCACCGGGGTTACGGGCCGCCGCCGGACGGGTCAAGGTCCAGGACACCGGCAGGCGGGCGTGGCGGCGGGCCAGCGCGCAAAGGTCGCGGGTCGGGGTCGCGGGTCGGGGGCTGCGGGTCAGGGATCCCGCTCGTCCGGCGCGCGCGTCAGGCCGACCGAGGTCCCGGTTCGCGCCGACGTGAGCGCCGCCTCGAGGCAGGCCATCACCCGCACGGCCTCCAGCGCCTCGGTCTGGTCGACCGGGGTGCGGGCGATCGCCCCGGCCACGGCGCGGTAGAATGCGCGCTGGTCGCCGGCCAGCGCCGGTGCGCGCGCCACCCGCCCGGTCGCGTCGTGGATCTCCAGCCCGTCCGGATCCGCGCCCCAGCCGGCGGCCCCCGGCTTCACGCCGGCCAGCAGCTGCTGCTCC
>NZ_BACT01000957.1:0-287 GCF_000333255.1 Methylobacterium sp. B1
AGCACGACGAGGGTAAGCAGCGTCGCGGAGATCAGGCCGCCGATCACCACGGTGGCGAGCGGCCGCTGCACCTCCGCGCCCGCGCTCGTCGAGAGCGCCATCGGCAGGAAGCCGAGCGCGGCGACCAGGGCGGTCATCATCACCGGCCGCAGCCGCATCTCGGCGGCGCGCGTCGCGGCCTCCTTGGCGCCAAGGCCGGTCGCCTCGAGGTCCCGGTCATGGGGGTATCCGTCATCGGGTGCGCGCGGCTTCGGCGGCGCGCTTCAAAGCGAGCACGCCGAGGGCAG
>NZ_BACT01000956.1:0-1529 GCF_000333255.1 Methylobacterium sp. B1
GCCGAAGGCGGCGGCGGCGGCGAAGCCGACGGTTCGCGCCGCGGCGCCCACGTGGTCCAAGGTCGTCACCACGGCCGTCGAGGCGGCGTACATCGCGCCGACCGGGGACGCGTGTTGCCGGCCCGGTTGCAAGACCCGCTGCTGCGGGACGATGTCCTGCTGCGCGACCGGCGTCCTGTCCAGGTCCGACGCCCTCGTCCCGTCCCTGTTCCGGACCGGCACGCAGATCCCGGGGGACGTCTCCGGCCGCGTCGGCACCGCCCCCGAGACCCTGCCCAAACCCCCACGAACCCTCGCCTGAGATGAGGCGCGCCCGAGGCGCGCGACGCCCGAGCTGCGCCCGCGAACGGCCGCGCCCGGCATCCCCACCGCGAGGAATACCGTTTCCATGTCGACCCGTCTTGCCGCCGCCCTGGGCGCGATGGCGCCGCTTGCCGCCGTCCTGGCGGGATCCGCGCTCGCCCATGAGGGCCATGACCACGGCGCGGCCCCGCCGCCCGTCTCGAAGACCATCGCCCCCCGCGGCGAGGCCCTCTCGGAGACCTTCGAACTGGTCGCCGTCCCGCGCGACGGCACCCTGACGCTGTTCCTCGACCGCTTCCGGACGAACGAGCCGGTGACCGGCGCGACCATCGATGTCGAGACGCCGGACGGCCCGAAGACCGCGACCGCCACGCCGGAGGGCGGCTACGCGCTCACGGCCCCGTGGATGTCGGCGCCCGGCCGGCACGAATTCGTCGCCACCGTCACGGCGGGCGGGGACGTCGACGTCCTGACCGTCGCGGTCGCCGTGCCGGACCCCTCCGGCCGCGCGGCCGCGGCGCCCGCCGAGCCGTCACCGGGGCGGGCCGCCCTGTCGCGCGTGTCCGAGGTCGCCCAGGAGGTTCGCGCGCGCCTCGGGCAGAAGGATCCGACCCTGGTCGGCGCGGTCGTCGTCGCCTTCCTGCTCGGCATGCTGGTGACCGGGCTCGCGCGCGGGCGCCGCAGCGTCCCGGCGGTGGCGTTGCTCGCCCTCGGCATCACCCTCGTCCTCGGCACGGCCGCCTTCGCGCATGGCGACGAGGACCACGGCCCGGCCGTGCAGGGTGCCGCCCTGACCGAGCCGCGCCCGTCCGGATCCTCCGATCTCGCCCAGCGCCTGCCCGACGGCTCCGTCTTCGTGCCCAAGCCCACCCAGCGGTTGCTGGTTCTGCGCACGACGATGACCGAGCAGGGCCGGTTCCACCGCGCGGTGGAACTCCCCGGCCGCATCATCCCGGATCCGAATGCGAGCGGCGTCGTGCAATCCTCGGTCGGCGGCCGCCTCTCGCCTCCGGCCTCGGGGCTGTTTCCCCGCCTCGGCACCCGGGTGCGCCGGGGCGAGGTGCTGGCCACCGTCACCCCGCCGATCCAGGCCGTCGACCTCTCCGACATGCGCCAGACGCAGGGCGACCTCGACCAGCAGATCTCCATCGTCGAGCGCCGGGTCGACCGCTACAGGCGTCTCGCCCTGACGGGGGCGGTGGCCCAGACCCAGCTCGACGACGCCC
>NZ_BACT01000955.1:0-3179 GCF_000333255.1 Methylobacterium sp. B1
GAGCCCGCCGAGCCGTATTTCAAGCTCGCTTCGGCCGCCCTCATCCTCGGCGTCGCGTTCTGGATGGCGTGGCGGACCTGGCGCGAGCAGCATCACGCCCACGACCATCACCACCCTGACGCGCATCGGCCCATCGTCACGCGCGACGGTGCGCTGACGCTGGAGGTGTTCGAGGACGGCGTGCCGCCGCGCTGGCGCCTGCGGGCCGAGGGCGGATCGTTGCCGGTCCCCGCGGCCGTCACGGTCGAGACGGTGCGCCCGGATGGCGCCCGGCAGGCGTTCGGATTCGTCGCGCGCGAAGGCTTCCTGGAGAGCCGGGACGAGATCCCCGAGCCCCACGCGTTCACGGCGCGTGTCCGCCTCGACGGCCCGGCCGGGTCGGAGATGCACGAGGTCGCCTTCGCGGAGCACGACCACGACCACGATCATATGAACCTCGGCGACGAGGACGACGCCCATGCCAGGGCGCATGCGGAGGACATCCGCCGCCGCTTCCAGGGCCGCACCGTGACCACGGGGCAGATCGTGCTGTTCGGCCTGACCGGCGGGCTCATCCCGTGCCCAGCCGCCATCACGGTGCTGCTGCTGTGCATCCAGCTCAAGCAGTTGAGCCTCGGCTTCGCGCTGGTCGCCTGCTTCAGCATCGGGCTGGCGCTCACGATGGTCTCGGCCGGCGTCGTCGCGGCCTTGAGCGTGCGGCACGTGGCCGGCCGCTGGTCCGGGTTCGGCGCGTTCGCACGCCGGGCGCCGTACGCCTCGGCGGCGCTGATCGTGCTGGTCGGCCTCTACACCGGCTGGCTCGGCTGGGACGGCCTCCGCCACGCCGCCGCGGCGCAGGCGGCCCAGTCCGGGACATCGGTCGGGACATCGGTCGGGTGACCGACGACTGCCGGGTCTGAAACGCCGGCGGCGGCCTCGACCTTCCGGCCCAGGGCTGAAAGCCTATCGCACGGCCGGAAACGGACGGGCTCGGGCATGGCAGGCGATTCCCCCGGAAGGTCTCAGCAGGCGGCCGGATCGCGCACGGCTGTCCGAGGCCTCGACAGCGATCCGTCAGAGCAGGGCCAGGGCGACGCCGCCCAGGGCCGTGACTGCGACGACCATCCAGGGCGGCGTCCGGCCGACGGTCAGGAGCCCGAAGGCGAGCACGGCCACCGCGTAGTCGCGCGCGTTCCCGACCGCGCTGGTCCAGACGGGATCGTAGAGCGCGGAGCCGAGGATTCCGACCACCGCCGCGTTGGTCCCGCGCATGGCCGCCTGGGCCAGCGGTCGCGTCCGGAGCGCGTCCCAGTAGGGCAGCATGCCGTAGACCAGCAGCAGACCGGGCAGAAAGATCGCGACCAGCGCGATGGCCGCACCGACCACGCCATGGGGCGCCGGTCCGGCGACGGCTCCGAGATAGGCCGCGAAGGTGAACAGCGGCCCGGGCACGGCCTGGGCGGCCCCGTAGCCGGCGAGGAAGGTGCCGGGGCCGACCCAGCCCGGGGCGACCACCTCGGCCTGCAGCAGCGGAAGGACCACGTGGCCGCCGCCGAACACCAGAGCCCCGGAGCGGTAGAAGGCATCGAACAGCGCCAGAGCCTGGGATTGCAGACTGGCGGCCAGCAGGTGAGGGACGACGAGGAGCAGCGCGAAGGCGACCAGGCCGATTGCGCCGGCCCGTCGGGACACCGGGAAGGCGAGAAGCCCGGCCTGCTCCTGCGGCGGCAGCCGGCAGAGCACGAGGCCGGCGAGGGCACCGAGCGCGATGGCCCCGACCTGACCGACAGACCCGGCGACGAACACGGTGAGGAACAGCGCCGCCACCGCGATGCCGGCGCGCGGCCGATCCGGCGCCAGCGCGCGGGCCATGCCCCAGACCGCCTGCGCGACCACCGCGACGGCGACCAGCTTGAGCCCGTGGATCGCGCCCTCGGCCACCGGGCCGGACAGGGCGCCGGCGCCAGAGGCGAAGGCCAGAAGCAGCAGGGCGGAGGGCAGGGTGAAGGCCGTCCAGGCCGCGAGCCCGCCGAGAAGCCCGCCGCGCAGAACCCCGAGCGAGAACCCGACCTGGCTTGACGCCGGCCCGGGCAGGAACTGGCACAGCGCCACGAGGTCGGCATAGCCACGCTCGTCCAGCCACCGGCGCCGTATGACCAACTCGTCGCGGAAATAGCCGAGATGCGCGACCGGGCCGCCAAACGAGGTCAGGCCGAGCTTGAAGAAGGCGCGGAACACCTCCCCGGGGAACCCGGACGCGCCCGCCGAGGCGGGATCGGTACGCCGCGCCTCGGCGGCCGCGGGGGCTTCGGTCATGGGCGGCCTCGCTCCGTCGTGCCGGCGGGGGGACGGCCGGCCATGCGTTCGCGAGCGGCGTCCCGCATCGGACGGCCTCCGACGGCGCCCCCGCGAAGCCCGCCGCGCCCTGCGGTCGCATCCGTCGGGATCGCGGCGCCATCCTGCGGTGTCGCATGTCGGTATCGGGATCGAGGGACCGGTACAAGCCACCCGCGCAGGCCTGTCTCGCCCCGGTCCCGCAGGGGATCGCCCCCCGGCAAGGTCATCGGCAAAACGGCCGACAACGGCCCGGGACCGGCCACCGGTCTACGCCGTCATGCCGAGGCCTGCCGGCACGCCGAGGCCCGACGATCCCGGGGGCTTGACCTTCCAACGGTGGGAAGCCCCATCTCGTCGGGACGGCATCGAAGGAGAACGTCATGGTCCGCTTCAAGGTCGACAGGATGGGCTGCGGTGGCTGCGTCGAATCCGTGACCCGCGCCGTTCAAACCATCGATCCCGGCGCCCATATCGAGGTCGACCTCGGTGCGAAGCGCGTCACCGTGTCGAACGCCTCGGCTCCGGCCGAGCGGATCGCCCGGGTCCTCGTCGCCGCCGGCTATCCGGCCGAGCCGATGCTCGCGGCGGCCTGATGCTTCGGGCCGCCAACCCAACCTGCGCTGTGCATGGACGTCCCATGCCCGACATGGTCCCGCCACCCGAACCGGTGTAATCCTGATTCCATGTGCTTCGACCGGCAGATCGCGCGCCTGATGGCGGCGATGATCCTCGCGATCATCGCCTACGTCGCGCCGTCCGCCGCCCAGGGCCACGAGGGCCATGGTGGTCATGGCGGCCATGGGGGCCACGGCCGCCACATGGCCGCGGCGCAGCCACAGCCGAAGGCCGCGGCGGGCGGCAAG
>NZ_BACT01000954.1:0-12453 GCF_000333255.1 Methylobacterium sp. B1
TGATGCTCGGCCTGCCCCTCGCCGGATCGATCGCCGCGCAGGACGGGCCGCCCGCGCCGCGGGTCGCCTCCGCCGTGAAGAACCTGCGCTTCGTGCCCCTCGCCGCGCTGCCGCGGGCCCCGGGCGGGGCGGGGCGCCAGGCCGGCTGCCCGGGCGAGGTCGTCCCGGCGCAATCGGAAGCGGCGCAGGCCGTGGCCGCCCGGGACTGGTTCGTCACCGGCGAAGCGGCGCTGGGCCGCTACCGGGCCGTCAGCTTCGCCAGCGACCTGCAGCAGGGGACGAGCGGCACCTGCTTCATCGCGGACGGCAATGTCGGCCTCTTCGACGGGACGCGCCTCGTCGCCCTCGTGTACGGCGCCGGCCGGACCGGCGCGGTCGGCCGGATCGCGGCGCGCACCGGCGGCGTGCGCCTCTGGGACGGCGACCTGCCGCCCTCTCCGGTGGGCGACCTGACCCTGCGCCCGGACGGGACCCTGTCCCTGGAGCCGCTTCCCGCGGTCGAATCCGTCTGCGGTGGCCGCGGAGCGGTCCCCGCCATCCGCGGCCAGCCGATCGACACGGCCCGGGCGGCGCTGATCGCCGCGGGCTGGACGCCGGTGAAGGGTCCGCCGAGCGACGATGCGCGGGAGCGGGATCTCGCCCGGCGCGGCGTGATCGAGGTCGACGGCTGTTCCGGGACGGGCCTCGCCTATTGCAGCTTCCGGTATGCGGGGGCCGCCGGCGCGCTCTCGTTGACCACGACGGGCGACGGGGACCTGCCCGAGGTCCACGAATACGGAGTCACGTGCCGATGAGACGGATCCTGCGGGCGCTGGCGCTGATCGCGGCGACGGGGCCGGCCGCGACCGCCGTGGTCGCGGCGCCCGCGCCGCCCTGCGCGGCCGAGGCCGAGCGGCAGGCCCTCAAGCTGCTGCGCTTCCACAGCGACGGCGACGCGCGGGCCACGGTCGATCCCGCTTCCGTTCGGTCCGTCGGCACCGTCGCGTCCCTGGTCGGGACGCGGCGCTTCCAGGTGATTGAGGCGGAGGGCAGCATCGACAAGGGCGATTATCGGATCCGGCTGATCTACGCGCCGATGCCCGGGAGCTGCGTGCTGATGGGGCAGGAGATCCTCGAGCGGTCCGATCCCTACTGAGCACCGCCCTCAGCGCGCGCCGAGGCAGCCGGTCCCGGGGGCCGGCAGGACCAGCCAGGCGCCCCCCGCGTAGAGCCGCCGGACCGCGCCCGGCGCGGCGGGCCGGATCACCAGATACGCGCGGCCGGCCGAGACCAGGGCCCCGTCATCGGCGGCCGCCAGGGCGGCGGGGTTCCCGAGCGCCACCACGGTCTCCGGCTGGACCGCGAGGGCGGTCAGCGCGGTCACGCCGAGCCACCCGGCGAGCGCCGCCGCCGCCGCGGCGACCGGCAGGCCGCGCCGGGGGCGCCGATCAGTAATCGTAGGCATGCTCGAACCGGCCCCCCGCGGCCTCGACGGCGCGGATCTGTTCGACGAGCTGCTCCACCGCGGTGTCGTAGCCGACGCGCTGCCAGCCCGGCTCGGACTGGATCGGCATCGCGAACAGCGGCTCGGCCCCGGCGAGGGCGACCGTCCGGCCCGGCGGCAGGAGGACGGTGGTGAGGATCCGGTCGTTGCCGGCGATCTCCAGCACGGTCCGGCCGCGCGCCCCCAGGCCCCGCAAGATCTCCGTGAAGGCCCGGTAGCGCGGCGTCTCGATCAGGGCGGCCGGTCCGCCATCGCCGGCCGGGACGGGGCCGAGGCGGGTGATGCGCGGGTCGGCGGCCGCGTCGGCGGCGTCGAGCCCCGCCACGACGCTGCGGATCGTCAGGCCGGCCGGGTCCATCCCGGCGAGCCACGCGATCCCCTGCGCGTAGGCCCATTTCACCCCGTATTGCAGCGAGAGCGCGCCGCGCCGCTCGACCGCCCGCAGGGACGGCGTGAACGGGACATCGCGCCAGAGCCGGGACAGCTCCGCGTCGAACGGGTAGCGGTACCAGGGGGTCTGGCGCAGGAACACGGCGTAATCCGCGAGCAGCCGGGCGTTGAACCGGTCCTCCTCCGTGGGCTCGGGCCCCCGCCACCACGCGGTCAGCGCCCCGACGGTGCGCTCGTAGGCGCCCTGGATCAGCATCTCGGCCGTGAAGCTGAGGCCGATGACGTAGTTGGTGACCTTCTGGCCCGCGGTGACGTCGCCGGTGCGCCCGGCCGCCCGGGTCGCCCCGCACAGGCTCGTCCAGAAGCCGGTGGTCGCCGCCCAGTAGTCGAAGGCCGATTCCGAGGCGGATCGCGTCACCCCGGCGAGGTCCGCGTAGGCGTGGACGATGTCCCATTCGGGGAAGGTCAGGTAGCTGTCGCCGGCCGCGCGCTTGTAGCCGTCGGGGGCGATCCCGAAGCGCGAGCCGCCCCCCGCACGCCCCTGCAGGGTGGGATCGGGCGCGACCGCGCAGCCCCCCTCGATCGCCGCGACCGGCAGGGCGCAGGCGAGCGCGAGGAGGGCCAGGCCGGCGGCCGCCCAGCGGGCGGCCCGGCGGCGGCGACGGGCGGGACGGGGGCTCACGCCGCGCCCGCCGCGGCGGCGCGCCACGGCCACCAGCCGAGCACCACGCCGGCGAGCCCGAGGCTCAGGTGCGGGCCGTTCGAGAGGAGCGGGCTGTCCTGGAAGCCCTTCAGGAACAGCGACAGGTCGAGGAAGCTCGATCCGGTGATCACCCCGACCACGCCGTCGAGGAGGTAGATCGCCCCGAAGGCCCGCAGGAAGGTCACGGCGGCGTGCCGCGACCACAGGGCGGCGGCGAGCGCCCACAGGCCGGAGGCGAGGTGGAGCGCGTCCTTGTAGACGTCGAGCCGGAACAGGCCGAAGACGCGGCCCTCCGCGTCCCGGAAGGCCGGGATGTAGTCGGTGGCGGCGGCGAACAGCAGGATGGCCGCGAAGGCGAGGGCGGCCGCCTGTGGGGGCGTGGGTCTCATGAGCGGATCCTTGCGCGGTCAGGCCATGGAGGTCGACCAGAGGGCGTTCCGGAACAGCAGCCCGGGATCGTACCGGCGCTTGGCCGCCACGAAGGCGTCGAGCCTGGGATAGGCCCGGGCCATCTGGTCGCGCCGGGCATGCAGGCGGTAGGGCAGGTAATAGGCCCCGCCGAGCGCCACGACGCGCTCGATCAGGGCCTCGGTCATGCGCATCATCGCGGCCTCGTCGCCGGGGGTGAGCCCCTGCGAGAACGACATCACGGCACCGATGCGGGGAGAAGGCGCGTAGGCCAGCGTCGAGTCCGGGTCCGCCGCCACGTAGCGCAGGGTCACGTTGAGGCAGTCGCAGCCCGAGCCCGGGATGATCTCCCGGCAGGCGGCGCGGAACGCGTCGAACCGCTCGGGCGGGACGAAATACTCGTGCAGGATGTCGGTGCGGTTGCGGTCGCGCGAGGCGAGGTTCGCCACCGGCTCGTTCATCAGGCTGTTGCGGGTGGCGAGGCCGGGGTCGAGCGTCGGGTTGAGCCGGGTCTCGGCGATCCAGCGGGCGCGCTTGCCGAACTCGCTGCCGACCTGGGCGCGGTAGATCTCCCGCGAGACCGCCGAGAACGCCCCCTGCGCGGCCGCGGCGGGCAGGACCTGCGGCGGGTGCTCCGCCTCCGCGTAGGTGACGAGGATCGCCTCCTCGAAGAACCCGGCCTGCGCCACCGAGAGGCGGCCGTAGGCCATGCGCAGCCGCGGGTCGCGCTCCACCGCCGCCACGAAGGCCGGCGCGAACTCCGCGGCCGGCATCACCGCGAAGGTCGGCGTCAGGAGGCGGTTCGGCACCATCTCGACCACCAGGTCGACCACGATCCCGAACAGGCCGTAGCCGCCCATCGCCAGCCCGAACAGCTCGGCGTTCTCGGTGCGGGAGCAGGTGACGAGGCTGCCATCGGCCAGGACGAGGCGGAGGGCGCGGACGGTGGAGCCGAAGGGCCCGCGCGGGGCCGGCCAGCCATGGGCGTTGACGCTGAAGGTCGAGCCGACCCCGAAATCGCTGTTCGACTGCATCACCGCGGGCGAGAACCCGATCCGGTCGAGCTGCCGGATGACCTGCGACCAGCGCGCGCCGGCCCCGACCCGGTAGAGGCCGGCGGCGGTGTCGGGCTCGATCGGGCCGCCCTCCAGGGTCACGGCCGTCCCGTCGCGGGCGAGGCTCTGGCCGCCCATGGAATGGCGGGCGACGCCGACCGCCACCGGCCGCCCGGCGGCGGCGGCGTCCCGGATCTCGGCGCGCACGGCCTCGATCAGGGCCTCGGTCGACCCTGTCGGGAGCACGGCGTGGCGGGCCACCGGGGTCGGGTTGAGGCCGCTCGCATCGTTCAGGATGATCCGCGGGGCGGCCCGGGCCGCCCGCGGCAGCAGCGCGGCGGCCGCCAGGGCGCCGCCGCCCGCGAGGATCCTGCGCCTGCTCGGTCGTATCCCCGCCATGACCGCCGCCCCCAGCCCTCGATTCGCACCGGCGGGGCGACCGGCTCGCCCCGCCGGCCTACCCTGCGACGGGTCCGGGCCCGCCGGCGTGAGATCGCGCACGGAGCGCGATACGGCCGGACAAACCGGCCGGCCCTCTTCGCACGCGGCGGCTCGTTCGCCCATTCCAGCGGCCGGCCGCGCGGGTCCTGCGCCTGCTCAAGGCCCGCCAGGATGCCGTCTTGCGTGACCTGCTGCCAGCGGGCCTTCCCACAGGCGCCCGTGACGGCGAGCCTGCCGCCTGTGGGAAGGCCCCGCCCAACGGGAGGACGAAGCTCTGCGGGTGCCGCGGGGTATGACGGGCGCCGCATCGTCGGTCGGCCGCCCGTCCGTCCGGCCAGGGCCCGTGGCGACACCCGATCGGCCCTGTGACGCCCGCCTGTCCCGAGAGCGTGATTCTGGCCGGATCCGGCGCGTGTCCGGCTCCGGGATCGGAGTGTTCTGCGTGCGCGGAGACAACCGGCCGTCGCCCCCGCGGGACTTCCGAGATTCTTCGTGCCGCCCGGCGGCCGAAGCCGTCTCAAGGCACGCGATTGTCCATCGCGGCTTGACACTGACCTTCCGCCTCGTGGCCACTCGCCGGCCTTCATCCCCTGCGCTGGAGCGGATATCGGCCGCGGCGGGACCAGCGGCGCCTGCAGATCCGTTGCCGGAGGCGGATCCGACGCGACGCCACTCGGGCGCTCGCTTGCGCGCGGGTCTCGCGGGTCGCTGCCGAGCGCGGTGGCGCGTCGTCCGTGAGCCCTTCGGCCTCTTAAGCATGCCCGAGGCGGCGCGCGCGCCGTGCGGAACGGTGTCGTGAGCTTGGCTGTTGCCTCCCTGCCGACCAGTCCCTGGCCGGCACCGAGCCGCCGGCGATGACCGGCGCGCCGACACCCTGAGAGGAACGCCTATGAGGAAGTCCCTGCTGGTCGTCGCCGTCCTGGCCGCCTTCGGCGCGGCCGGCGCCGCGACCTCGGCCTCGGCCGCGCCCGGCCTGCCCGGCGCCGTGAGCGCCCCGTCGGACGTGGTCTCCGTCCGCATGGACCGGATGCACGGCCACCATCACCACCGGATGATGCGCCATCACCGCCACGGGCACATGATGCGCCATCACCATCATCGCGGGCACATGACGCGGCATATGCACCGCCATCACCGCATGTGAGCTGGTCGGGGCCCCCGCGAGGGGCCCCGTTCCCCGGGATCCGGCGTGCGGCCCGGCCCTGCGACCGGCGCGACATGAGCCGGGCCAGGCCGCCCCAGCGGAAGGTCTGACCGCACGCCTCTACTCTGCGGCCTCGCGGTGGCCGGGCTCCGGCTGGCGCGCCCGGGACGTGGCCGTCGCGGGCCGGATCCTGCCGAAGCGCGCGTAGAGAGCCGGCAGCACCACCAGCGTCAGCAGGGTCGCGCTGATCAGGCCGCCGATGACCACGGTGGCGAGCGGCCGCTGGATCTCGGCCCCGGTCTCGGTGGCGATGGCCATCGGCACGAAGCCGAGCGAAGCGACCAGCGCCGTCATCGCCACCGGCCGCAGCCGGATCATCGCGCCCTCCAGGATGGCCTCCCGCTTCGGGCGCCCCTCCGCCACGAGCTGCTTGATGAAGGTCAGCATCACGAGGCCGTTCAGGACCGCCACGCCCGACAGCGCGATGAAGCCGACCGCCGCCGGCACCGAGACCGGCATGCCGCGCAGCCACAGGGCCACGATGCCGCCGGTCAGCGCCAGCGGCACCGCGCTGAACACCAGCAGCGCGTCCCGCGGCGAGCCCAGGGCCGAGTAGAGCAGCAGGAAGATCAGGAAGAAGCACGCCGGCACCACCACCATCAGCCGCTGCTTGGCCGAGGCGAGGTTCTCGAACTGGCCGCCCCAGGTCACGAAGGAGCCCGGCGGCAACGGCACTTGCCGCCCGACCTCGGCCTGCGCCTCCGCCACGAGGGAGCCGATGTCGCGCCCGCGCACGTTGGCGGTGACGACCACCCGGCGCTTGCCGTTCTCGCGGCTGATCTGGTTCGGCCCCTCCGTGACCGAGAAGCCCGCCACCTGCTTGAGCAGGACCGAACGCGCACGGCCGTTCGGGCCGGGCGGCAGGGGCACCGGGATATTCTCCAGGGCCTCGCGGTCCTCGCGCACCGTGTCGGTGAGGCGCACCACGATGGGGAAGCGCCGGTCGCCCTCGAAGACGACGCCGGCATCCTTGCCGCCGATGGCCGCGCCGATGACCTCCTGGATGGCGCCCGTGCTGAGGCCGTAGCGGGCGGCCTCGGCCTTGTTGATCTTGATCTCCAGGAACGGCAGGCCCGCCGTCTGCTCGACCTTCACGTCCTCGGCGCCGTCGATGCCCTTCAGGACCGCCGCGATCTGGTTGGCGGTCTTCAGCATCGGCTCGAACTCCTCGCCGAACACCTTCACGGCGAGGTCGCCCCGGGTGCCGGCGAGCAGCTCGTTGAAGCGGAGCTGGATCGGCTGCGAGAACTCGTAGACGTTGCCGGCGAGCGCCCCCACCGCCGTCTCGATCTGCGCCTGCAGGTCGGCCTTCGACAGGCTCGGGTCCGGCCACGCCTCCTGCGGTCTGAGCATGACGAAGGTGTCGGAGGAGTTCGGCGGCATCGGGTCGGAGGCGACCTCCGCCGTGCCGGTCTTCGAGAACACGTAGGCGACCTGCGGGAACTTGGAGACCACCTGCTCGACCTTGAGCTGCATCGCCTGCGACTGGGTCAACGAGGTCGAGGGGATGCGGGTGGCGTTGAGCGCGATGCTCTTCTCGTCGAGTTGCGGGATGAACTCGGTCCCGAGCCGGGTGAACAGGACGCCCGCCCCGACCAGCAGCAACAGGGCCGCCCCGAGAAAGGCGAGGGGACCGCGCACCGCAGCCCCGAGCACCGGCCGGTAGGCCGCCTTCAGCGCCCGGATGATGAGGTTGTCCTTCTCGGTGACCGTGCCGGTGATGACGATGGCGATCAGCGCCGGCACGAAGGTCAGCGACAGGATGAAGGCCGAGACCAGCGCGATGATGACGGTCAGCGCCATCGGCGCGAACATCTTGCCCTCGACCCCGGTGAAGGTCAGGAGCGGCACGTAGACCAGGATGATGATGGCTTGCCCGTAGAGCGACGGCTTGATCATCTCCTCGGCCGACGCCCGCACCGTCTGAAGGCGCTCCTCGGTCTCGAGGGCCCGCCCGAGGGCGTGTTGCTTCTCGGCGAGATGGCGCAGGGCGTTCTCGGTGATGATCACCGCCCCGTCGACGATGAGGCCGAAGTCGAGGGCGCCGAGCGACATCAGGTTCGCCGAGATCTTCGCCTCGACCATCCCGGTCAGGGTCATCAGCATCGCCACCGGGATGACCAGCGCCGTGATGACGGCCGCCCGGATGTTGCCGAGCAGCAGGAACAGGATGACGATGACGAGGGCCGCGCCCTCGGACAGGTTCTTCACCACCGTCCTCACCGTCGCCTCGACGAGACGGGTCCGGTCGAGGACGGTCTGGACCGCGACGCCGGGGGGCAGGCTCCTGCGGATCTGGTCCATCTTGGCGTCGACCGCGGCGGCCACCGTGCGGCTGTTCTCGCCGATCAGCATCAGGGCGGTGCCGATGACGACCTCCTGGCCGTCCTCGCTGCCCGAGCCGGTGCGCAGGTCGCGGCCGATGCGGACCTCGGCGATGTCCCGGATCCGGACCGGCACGCCGCCGCGGGTCGCGACCACGACGTTGCCGATGTCGTCCATGTCCTCGAGGCGTCCGGCGGCGCGCACGACGTAGCCCTCGCCGTTATCCTCCAGGTAGCGAGCGCCCTGGTTGGCGTTGTTCGCCTCCAGCGCCCGGACGACGTCCGAGAAGGACAGGTCGAGGGAGGCGAGCTTATCGGGGTCGGGCTGGACGTGGTACTGCTTCTCGAAGCCGCCGATCCCGTCGACGCCGGCCACGCCGGGCACGGTCTTGATCTGGGGCCGGATGATCCAGTCCTGAACCGTGCGCAGGTACGCGGTCTGCTCCAGCGCGGTCCTGAGACGCTGGCCCTCGGGGGTCAGGTAGCTTCCGTCAGGCTGCCAGCCCGGCGCGCCCGCCTTCGAGAGCGTTCGCTCGCCGGGCTTCGCGTAGTGGATCGACCACATGTAGATCTCGCCGAGGCCCGTGGAGATCGGGCCCATGGCGGGCTCTGCCCCGGGGGGCAGGTCCCGCCTCACCTGGGCGAGGCGCTCGGCCACCTGCTGGCGGGCGAAGTAGATGTCGAGCGTCTCGGCGAAGACGGCGGTGACCTGCGAGAAGCCGTTGCGCGAGAGCGAGCGGGTGTATTCGAGCCCCTTGATGCCGGCGAGGGCGGTCTCGACCGGGTAGGTGACCTGCTTCTCGATATCGACCGGCGCGAGCGAGGGCGCGGTCGTGTTGATCTGCACCTGGTTGTTGGTGATGTCCGGGACCGCATCGATGGGCAGCTGCGTCACCGCGTAGCCGCCGAAGCCGGCGGCGAGCAGCGACAGCAGCAGCACGAGCCAGCGCTGGCGGACCGAGACGTCGAGGATGCGGCTGATCATGTCTCGGCCCCTCAATGGTCGTGGCCGGCTTCGCTCTTCCCGAGCTCGGCCTTGAGGAGGAAGGTATTGGCGACCGCGATGTCCTCGCCGGCCCTGAGGCCGGAGACCACCTCGTAGGCGTCGTCGTCCGCGCGCCCGAGCTCGACCTCGCGCTTCTCGAAGCCCTCGTCGGTGCGCACGAAGACGACGCGCTTGCCCTCGACGGTCTGGAGCGCGGCCTTGGTCACCCGGACGGGCACTCGATCCGTCTCAGTCTCGACCTCGGCGGTGACGTAGGTCCCCGGACGCCAGGCCATGTCCTGGTTGGGCAGCGAGACCACCACCCGGGCGGACCGGGTGTCGGCGTTCAGCAGCGGGCTGACGAACACCACCTTCCCCTGCACGCTGCGGCCGCCGCGGTTCACGGTGACCCGGGCGCCTTCCCGGACCTCGTCGAGGTCCGAGGTCGGCACCGCGAGCTCGATCCAGACGGTCGAGAGGTCGGCCACGGTGTAGACGTCGGCCGGGTCGCCCTCCTTGCCGACGGCGGTGCCCACGTCGACCTTGCGCTCGACGATGCGGCCGGAGATGGGCGCCCGCAGCTCGTACTGGCGCAGGGTCGAGGCGTTGGGCGTCGCCTCGTCGCGTTTCTGCGCGGCGGCGACCTCGGCGGCGTTCAGGCCGAGCGCCGAGAGCTTCTGGCGGGCGAGGTCGACGCGGAGCTGGTTCTCCTGGAACACGGCCTTGGCGTTGTCGAACGCCGCCTGGGATGCCGCCGCGGATGCCAGCAGCCTCTGCTGGCGCTCGAAATTGACCTTCTGGAGGTCGGACTGGACCATGGCGGTGAGGTACTCGCTCTTGGCGTCGGCGACCTCGCGGCTGTCGAGGACGGCGACGACGTCCCCCTTCCGCACGTCGTCGCCGAGGCGCTTGCGCATCTCGGACACCGTGCCGACGACGCGGACCGGGACGCGGGCGATCCGGTCCGTGTCCGGCGTGATCGTGCCGGGGACGAGGATGTGCCTCGACAGCAGGCCGCCTTCCGCCTTGGCCACCTTGATGTCCTGGTTCTCGATCTGCTCGGCGGTCATCGTGACGTGCCCCTCCGCGCCCTCGGCTTCGGAAGGCTCGTGCGCTCCGTGAGCGTGGCCTGCGCCCGCCTTGGGGGCGGCGGCCTTGCCGTGGTCGTGGCCGCCGCCCGCTTCGTGGCGGGGCTCGCCCGGCGATGCGGGGCCAGGCCCGGCGGCGAAGGTGTGGAGGGCCGGCGGCAACCCGGCCGCGGCGAGGAGGCCGCGAACGAAGCCGGACACGGCGGGAACGGCGGCGCCCACGAGGACGCCGGCGGCCACCAGGGCCGCGGTCAGGAGAATGCGCATGATGCCTGCTCGTCGGGGCGCCGGTGCCGTGGCGGCTTCCGGGCCGGTCCCGTTGCGATGACGTGAGGAAGCGGCCCCGGGGCCTCGGACCCGGGGTTCAGGACGCGCGCCGTCGCGGCGTCACCTCAGGCGCGCGGCGGACGCGGCAGGCGGTCGGGGGAGATCGAGGCGCGCGCCGCGTCGACCGGGGCGTAGCAGGGTCGGGACGGCAGGGCGGGCGGAACGGGGGCGAGGCCGTCCGACGGCATGGCCACGTGGCAGCCGCAATGGACGTGGCAGGCGATGCCGGGATCCGCCGCCCGGGCCGAGGCCGGCGTCAGGTCCGACGCCATGACCAGCTCCGTCCGGTCGTGGCCCGGATGGCCCTGATGATACGCCAGGTCCTCGGCGAGGCCGGCGGTCGGGAGAGCGACGGCCAGCGCCAGGACGAGCGCGAGCGCGCGGGCGACGGTCGCCCACCACCCCGTCCAGGCCCCGAAGGCTCGCTGGCGTCCCGCCGACTTCATCGTGCTCCTTATGGGCGATTCGGGCGTCGGGCCACAAGACGCGGGGGCGAAACGCCGGGCGGTCAGGTCGCCGGTCCGGCCGACGGAGTGCGGAATGTCACCGTCCGTCGCGGCTCAACGCCGTCGCGACAGCCTGGCTCGGCCGGCATCAGGAGAGACCCGACAGGAGACGACGCCTCTTCGCCCTGGCGGCAACCGCCCAATCCTCCGCGGGCGGCTCCGGCGACCGGCGGCCGCACGACCACGTCGACATCGACGTCGGCCGGCATCACCATCCGCGCCGCGACGAGGACAGGTCGTTCTTCGATGAACGGGGCCCCCATCCCCCCAACCACGACTTCGCCGACGGAACGGGCCGCGCCGGACCGCCCCGGACCGAACGACGGTCCGGCGCGGTCGGCGGAGGCTCAGGCGCCCCGCGGCCCGAACAGGATGAGGGCGCTGCCGAGCACGCATACGAGGCCGCCGGCGATGTCCCAGCGGTCGGGCCGGTGGCCTTCGAAGCCCCAGAGCCACAGGATGGCCGCGACGACGTAGATGCCGCCGTAGGCCGCATAGGCGCGTCCCGCCGCCCCGCTCTCCACGACGGTCAGCAGGGAGGCGAACAGCGCCAGCGAGGCCATCCCCGGGACGAGCCACCACGGGGATCTGTCGAGGCGCAGCCACGCCCAGAAGGCGAAGCAACCGGCGATCTCGGCCAAGGCGGCCGCGGCGAAAGCGGGATAGGTGAGCATGGGCGCGTGTTCGCATGCGCCGTGCGTGCGGCAAACCGGCGACACGGGCCGGAGGCGCCGGTCCTGACCACGCGGCGGGCCGGCGCCGTCTCGACCTCCTACCGTCCCGGCTTGAGGCGGCCGAGCCGTGCGGGCGCCGCCGGCGCCAAGCTGCGCCCGGGCGCACGCTGCCGTCCACGCGCCACGTCAGGTCCTGTCGGGACCGGCTTGGGCCTGTGCGGCGGCGATCTGCCGTATCCGCCGCGGCAGGTCGCGAACGAGAGCGGTCTTCCGGTAGGGCGTCATCTTCCGCCACGCGCGGATCTCCGGGACCGTGCGGCCGCATCCGAGGCACCAGCCGGTCCGCCCGTCCCACTGGCAAACCCCGATGCAGGGGTCGTCCGTCTTCATGTTAGGGCTCCGTACGCCAGGCGGCCCGTCCGCCGCTGGACACATATAGGGTACCCCCCTATACGTCACTACGACGAGGAAGCCCGCGATGGCCCACACGGTCAAGGAAAAGGCCAAGCTCCTGGCGCGGGTGCGCCGGATCAAGGGACAGGCGGAAGCCGTCGAGCGGGCCCTGGAGGCCGAACTCGGCTGCGCCGACGTCCTGATGCTGGTCGCCTCGATGCGCGGGGCCATCAACGGCCTGACCGCCGAGCTGATGGAAGACCACATCCGTCACCACGTCGTGAACCCGGACGCGGAACCGGACGCCGAGCGCGCCCGGGGCGCCGCCAAGCTGATCGAGGTGGTCCGGACCTACCTCAAATGAAGGCCGCCCCATGACGCCTTTCGCCGACCTGCTGCAGCAGGGGACCGCCCATGCTTGGCTGTTCGTGCCGAGCGCGATCCTGCTGGGCGCCCTCCACGGCCTGGAGCC
>NZ_BACT01000953.1:0-360 GCF_000333255.1 Methylobacterium sp. B1
CCTCGTCGGCGCGGTCGCGGAGGGCGTGCTCGACCACGCCCGGATCGGCGGCATCGCCGCCGCGATCCAGCACGCCGTCCGGGCGGAGCCGTCGATCGAGGCCTACGTGGTCGCCCTCTGGGACGCCCTGGTTCGCCCCGCGGAGGCCGGGATCCGGCTCCCGGGCCTCGACACCGCCACCCTCGTCCAGGGGGGCGCCTCGCCGCGCGGCGTCGCCTTCCTGGTGCGCGCCGCCCGGGTGCGGGCGTGGCTGGAGGGGCGCGACTGGCTGGTGCCGGAGGATGTGCGGGCGGTCTTCACCGAGGTGATGGCCCACCGCGTCTTCCTCGAACCCGTCCACGAATTGCAGCGCGGCGCGAT
>NZ_BACT01000952.1:0-1447 GCF_000333255.1 Methylobacterium sp. B1
AGGGCTTCCGAGGATCACCCCGCGTGTCGGAGGATGGGCGATGCGCGCTGCGGGACGGACAGGGTGACATCCCAGCGGCTTCGATGCGTGCCGTCAGTATGTACCTTCGCGAGAGTGCTGACGACGGATCAGGATCAATTGACCCAGCGGCGACGCGGACCGTGGCTGCCGTAGCAGTTGGTATGCCGGTGCTGGTCGAGGCACTTCAGGTAATCGGCGGTTCCGGACGATGGCGCACGCGGTGAGGCCCGACAGGCTCGAAGAATGGCACATGCTGGCCCAGACGCGTCTCGTCGCCTCGGCACGCGGCAACGGTGGGGACCAATCCGCGGCTCGGGCCGCTCTGGTCCGCCGGCTGGACGAAGGAAAAGATCACGAAGCGCAATCGCGTTCAGAGCGGGACATACGATCACGGCAGGATGCACCGAAGCATACCTCTTCTTGATGGCCTCGCGCCCCGGTGATCAGCGAATGTGCGTCAGAGCCAGATTTGTACGCCGAAACACAGCATTCGACGCTAAGATCCATTTCAGCTTCTAGAGAAACAGCTAATGTGGAGAGGCGCGAAGATTAGTGATGGAGGGTCCACCTCGATCGATCCCTCTGAATCGGATCCACGCGGCTTGAGCCGACGGAGATACTTTCCCGAGTTCGGCCGGTGGTTGTAGTTCGCCCAGAGCCGCTGATCCGCTCCGTAGAAGAGTCGTCGAAAACGCGTGAGCGACCCTGACGCCGCATATCGGCTTTTCGGAAAGCCGCCGTGGTCTTCTGAGGCCCTGTTACATCGCGGCCGCCAGGAATGACCGAGCGCGCGTAGCGGGAAACCAGCGTAAGACATTCGCCCCTCCTCTCCAGAGCGGTGATCCAGCCAATTGGTATAAGCGGATCGATTGAGGGCAATGCGGTAGCGCGCTATCTTTCCCCTGATCCGGCTCGAACCGTTCCGGACGGTGCCCGCACGTGATGCGGAGCATGGAAACAAGGAGGAGACATGGACGCACATGCGACGGGGGATCCGGTCGGCGGACAGCCCTTTGGACCCCACAACACGGTGACGGTGGTCGATCCGTCGCCGGTCAACTGGCTCTCCATCACGTGGAACACCATGGAGGAGGCCAACCGCGTCGACCACGACGGCATCGGCCAGCCGAGCCTCGCGGAGTCCTGGCGCTGGCTCGACAGCGAGACGCTCGAACTCACCATGCGGCAGGCTGTCTATCAGGATGGCGAGCCCTTCAACGCCGGCATGTTCAAGCTCGGCTTCGACAAGGTCCAGGAATGGACCAACCCGCACCCGCCGGGCGCCTTCCTGAATTTCGCCCGGGACGTCACCTGCGAGGTTGTAGACGACCGGACCGTGCGGATGCGCTTCCCCGGCGGCGACTCCGCAGCACTGATGAAGCTGCGGGGCATGCATCTGCCCTCGACACGTTTCGGAACGAATGGG
>NZ_BACT01000951.1:0-4655 GCF_000333255.1 Methylobacterium sp. B1
TTTCGCCGTCGCGGCGGCCAACGCCGGGCCGGCGCCTGTGCCGGACCGCATCAGCAGGGCCGAGCCGCCTCGGGTCGCGCGTCGTCCGCCGCCCGATCCGGTCCCGCTGCCTGCGCCATCCCCTGCGCCATCCCCTGCACCGCCCCCGGCGGTCCTCCCGCAGACCGCGGCGGCCTCACCGGTTCCGAGCCCGCCGGCCGCTCCGGCCCCGCCGCGGTCTCAGGCGCCGATGCAGGAGGGCATTCAGACGGCGGGACAGAACCTGCGAGACTGTGACACCTGCCCCGAACTCGTCATCCTGCGGGCGGGGACTTTCGACATGGGCGCCGGCGCGCAGCCGTTCGACCGGCCCATCCACCGGGTAACGATCCCGCGCCCGTTCGCGATCGCACGTCGGGAGACGACCATCAACGAGTGGCGCAGCTGCGTCGAGGCAGGGGCCTGTAAGTACCGGCCGAATACCGCGGACGACCAGGCCGGCACGCAACCGATCACGAATGTGAGCTGGTTCGACGCGCAGGAATATGTCGCCTGGCTCAGCGCGCTGACGCGGCGAACCTACCGCCTGCCGAGCGAGGCGGAGTGGGAATACGCCGCGCATGGCGGGACCAGCACCGCCTTCGCCTGGGGACCCCAGGTCGGCGACAGCAAGGCCAATTGCCGCGATTGCAGCCGGACGGCCAGCCGGGAATTGGCGAGCGTCGCGAGCTTCGCGCCCAACGGTTTCGGCCTGTTCGACATGGCGGGCAACGCTGCCGAGTGGGTCGAGGATTGCTGGAACGATTCCTACCGTGGCGCCCCGCAAGACGGAACGGCCTGGCTCACCGGGGCGTGCGGCCAACGGGTGCTTCGGGGCGGTTCCTTCGACAGTTCTGCCAGCTACGTGAAGCCCTCGGCGCGCTTCCGGTACGATGCCGACGTCCGTTACTATGCCAACGGGTTCCGGGTGGTGCGCGCTCTGCCGTGACCGGCAGCGAGCGGCTCGCCCGTCCGGGTTCGGCCCGGTCCGTCGTCGGATCACGCGCAGGACGGCTCCTGCGCCATGCGGGTGAGCGCCTCTTCATCGAGGAGAACGACGCAGCCCCGGCGCAGATCGATGTAGCCGGCGCGGCGCCAGACCTGCAATTGGCGGTTCACGCTCTCGCGCGTGCCGCCCACGAACGCGCCGAGCTGCTCCTGCGAGATCTGGATCTCGTTGCCGAAATCCTCGGCCAGCACCGTCAGCCGGCGGGCGAGCCGGGCTCCCAGAGACAGCGTCGCCAGTTCGTTCATCTGACCGGCGATGTACCGGATCCGGCTGCAGAGCAGGCCGATCAACCGGATGGCCACGTCGGGCTCGCGCTTCAGGTAGGCGAGAAGATCGGAACGCCGCAGGACGAAGACCTCGCTCGCCACGGCAGCCACCGCATCGGCCGTGCGCTCGTGGCCGTCGAGGAGCGCGATCTCACCGAACAGGTCGCCGGCCCCCAGGCTGTTCAGAACGATGCGTCGCCCGGCCTCGGTCCCAGTCTCGATTCGGATTTCCCCGCGCCGGATGCCGTAGAGCGTGTCGCCGGGGTCGCCTACTTGGAAGAGCAATTCGCCGGCCCGCATCATGCGCGTCGTCGCCATCTCGGCAAGACAGTCGATCACCTCCGGGCCGAGGTCCGCGAACAGCGGATTGACGCGCAGAAGCGAACCGAAATTGGAGACTTTCGACATCACCTCACCTCGAGAACATGAGAGCATCAGGTTCTCACGCGAACGCAGGTGATCGTGCAACGGCTTGATTTCAGTTGCCCAATGTTCCCTGTTCGACCATGCTGTTTATAGAGCATTCGATGGCGATTTGCGCCACCTATTGTGGGGACGAGCCGTCCCTACCGGCCGGGCATTGTGGAGTCTGCCGATGCGGACGGAGGGCGCACTCTCGTCGGCGCCGAGCTTGACTTGGCGAGGCAGCCTGTTCCGCAAATACGTCCTGACGCTCGTGAGTCTCGTCGCCCTGGTCCTGACAATCAACGCGGCCGTCGAGACGTGGTTTTTGTATCGGGAAACGGTCGAGCGCGTCGCCCGCAGCCAAGCCACCTTCGCGGCCAGCGCGACCGCGGCCGTCGAGGACACGCTGGCGGAGATCGAGCGACAGGTGGGCTGGGTGACCCGGGCGAGCGCCCAGAGCCTCGCCCAGCACCGCGAGGACTACGCTGCGCTCCTCGACCAGACGCCGATCGTCCTGACGCTCGCCTTCTTCGATGGCGAAGGCCGCGAGCGTGTCCGAGCCCGCCGGCTGGACAGCACCGATCCCCTGGGATCGTCTGATCTGGGGCCGGTCCCGCCGCACAAGGGATTTCAGAATCTCCAAGTCGTCGGGGGCGAGATCTACGCGAACCTCCTCCTGCCGCATCCGGGCGCGGGGACGGGCGCCACACTCGCGCGCGTCCGGCTGACCGCCCTGACCGGGAGCCTCCCGTCCTCGACCGCTGGCGTCGGAAGCTACGCCGACCTCGTAACCCCGGACGGGATCAGCATCGCCCGCTCCGACAGGAGCCCGCACGCAACGGGTGATCGCCTGACCTTGCCGACACCCGGTTCGGTGACCTACGCCTCCGATGCCGCGGGACAGCCGGTGGTGGCCACGCAATATTCGCTCGCCGCGCTGCCCGCCTCGCTCATCGTCGCGCAGCCTTTGAGCGAGGCGCTCGCTCCGGTTCGCGACCTGCTCATCCGTCTTGTCTGGCTTCTTGCGTTCGGCCTTGTCGTGGCGATTTGCGCCAGTCTCCTGTTGGCCCGCCGCATGCTGGTGCCGATCCGCGCGCTGCACGCCGGGGCCGAGCACTTCGCGGCCAACCGGTTCGAGCATCGCATCGCCGTCCGTACAGGCGACGAGTTCGAGGCCCTGGCAACGCGCTTCAACACCATGGCCGACGCACTCTCGACATCGTATGCGCGGCTTGAGAGCGAGATTCAGAGGCAGACTCGGGATCTCGCCCGCTCGGTCAGCGAGCTTCGGGCCCTCGAGGAAACCGGGCGCGCCATCGTCGCCTCACTGCAGGTCGATGACGTCGTGCGGGCGATCGCCGCGCGAGCAGCGATCCTTGCGGGTTCGGACGCAAGCGCCGTCTACTTGGTCGAGCCGCCGGGCGAGACGTTCCGCCGCGCGGGCGACTATGGTCTTCCGCCCAGCGCGGTCAGCGACATACTCCCGGCCAACGCCCTTGCGAGAGCCGGCGACGCCGCGGCTGAAGTGATCCCGGTCCACGACCTGACCACGATCAGCGGGCTTCTCACGGGCGTCGCGGAGGGGTTTCAGGCCGCCACGCTCATCATTCTCGGCGACAGCGACGGCCGACTCGGCTTCCTCCTCCTGCTTTCAAGAGACGCCGCCGCGCCCCTGGGCAGTTCCGAGCATGTCCTGCACACCTTCGCGCATCAGGCTGCCCTCGCGATCCGCAACGCGCGTCTCTTCCAAGAGGTCGACGAGAAAGGCCGACAGCTCGCCGCCGCCGATCTCCACAAGACGCAGTTCTTCGCCAACATGAGCCACGAGCTTCGCACCCCGCTGAATGCCGTGCTGGGCTATTCGGAGCTTCTGGCCGACGGGCTGTACGGTCCGCTCAGCGAGAAGGCCAGCCAGGCGCTGGAGCGGATCCAGATCAACGGCCGCCACCTGCTGAGCCTGATCAACGACGTTCTCGACTTCACCAAGATCGAGGCCGGCCTGCTCACGCTCGATGTCCAAGATTACGCGCTGGGCGCGTTGATCGAATCCGTCACGGTGGCGGCCTCCTCGCTAGCCCAGGCCAAGGGCCTCGCCCTGACGGTCGACGTCCCGCAGACACTGCCGGTCGGACAGGGCGATGAGCGGCGGCTCACACAAGTGCTCATGAATCTCGTGGGCAACGCCATCAAGTTCACGCAGACCGGCTCCGTGAAGGTGGCTGCCCGCGTCGTCGACTACACCTTCGTCATAACGGTGTCCGATACCGGTCCCGGGATCGCACCCGCGGATCAGGCACGAATCTTCGACGAATTCCAGCAGGTCGACAGCTCGAGCACGCGCCAGCAGGGTGGCACGGGACTGGGCCTGTCGATCACCCGCCAGCTCGTTCTCCTCCACGGCGGCCGGATCGAAGTGCGGTCGGAGCTGGGTCAGGGTGCCGTGTTCCAAGTGACCCTTCCGATCCGGACATCCGTCGAGAGAAGGAAGGCTTCATGAAGCGAATACTGATCGTCGAGGACACGGAGGACAATCGTCGCATCCTGCGCGACCTTCTCTCGGCCGCGGGCTATGGCATCGTCGAGGCTCCGGATGGGCGGCGAGGGGTCGAAGTGGCACAGGCCGAGCTGCCCGACCTCATCCTGATGGATATCCAGCTTCCGGTGATGGATGGATACGAAGCCGCGCGACGCCTGAAGGCGGATCCCGCAACGCGGCACATCCCGGTCGTTGCCGTGACCTCCTACGCGCTCTCGGGCGACGAAGACCGGGCCCTCGCCGCNGGCTGCGACGGCTACGTCGCCAAGCCGTTCAGCCCCACGCAGGTCCTGAGCCTCGTTCGCCAGATGCTCGTCGACGTCTTGAGGCGAGCGGAAGCCGTGCCGGCGCATATCCTCGTCGTCGACGACAGTCCCGAGAACCTGGAGATCCTGCGCGTCCGCCTGGAGGCTCAGGGCTA
>NZ_BACT01000950.1:0-3333 GCF_000333255.1 Methylobacterium sp. B1
GGCGGCAGGGCAAGACACCATTTCCGGCGGGTCGGGCAACGACCACCTCTACGGCGGAAAGGGCAACGACACCATTTCCGGCGGGTCGGGTAACGACCACCTCTACGGCGGAAAGGGTGACGACACCGTCTCCGGCGGCAAGGGTAACGACACCATCTCCGGCGGGTCGGGCAACGATCACCTCTACGGCGGAAAGGGCGACGACACCGTCTCCGGCGGCAAGGGCAACGACACCATTTCCGGCGGGTCGGGCAACGACCACCTCTACGGCGGCAAGGGCAACGACACCATTTCCGGCGGGTCGGGTAACGACCACCTCTACGGCGGAAAGGGTGACGACACCGTCTCCGGCGGCAAGGGTAACGACACCATCTCCGGCGGGTCGGGCAACGATCACCTCTACGGCGGAAAGGGCGACGACACCGTCTCCGGCGGCAAGGGCAACGACACCATCCACGGTGGGTCGGGTAACGACCACCTCTACGGCGGAAAGGGCGACGACACCGTCTCCGGCGGCAAGGGCAACGACACCATCCACGGCGGGGCCGGCAACGACCACCTCTACGGTGGAAAGGGGGACGACACCGTCTCCGGCGGCAAGGGCAACGACACCATCCACGGTGGGTCGGGTAACGACCACCTCTACGGCGGAAAGGGTGACGACACGGTCTTCGGCGGAAAGGGCAACGACACCATCCACGGCGGGGGCGGCAATGACCACCTCTCCGGGGGAAGCGGACCTGCGGATCATGGCCACGCGCAGATGCCGGTTCACCACGATGTGGGTGGACACGTCGATGCTCACGTTCCCGATATGGGCATGTTCCACTGAACACGTTGATCGGCCGAACCTTACGGCCATGGGCCCATGACAGCGCGCCCCGCCAAGTTCTCTTGGCGGGGCGCGTCTTCGTCTGGCGGGCGCACAATCTTTGCTGAGGGAATTCATTTCCCGCCGGTTCGGGGAGCGGTCCGTGAGCCTGCCGCTCTGTTCGCGGCGCCTCCTCCCACCGGATCCGCGTCTGCGTGACCTTCGTCACAGCCGGTCGCCACACGCGCGGCGATACTCGTCATCAGACAACGAACCGACGGGAGGATGTCATGCGACGCTCGACCGAACTACGCGTCAAATGCCAGATCTGGCGCGACTTGGATCTTCTCCTCGCACAGCGCGCCGCTCTCGAAGGCCTGAACAAGCATGGAGCAACCTTCACGAAAGCCGCGGCCAACCATTCGGCCGGCTGCGCCATCCGTTGAGGCGTTTCCGTCCCCCCAACCTACCTCGTCACGCCGTTCGCGAGAGCGGTCGTCGACCGTACGGGACCAAGTGGTTCAGTATGCGATCATTCATCGATTGTGGTGGCGCCGCGGCCGCGCCTTGCGTCCGGTCCGCGTCACGGTCACCCGAATCACGTTGGACATGACGGGTGGCTTGTGCGGCACGTGGTCCGCGTCGGCGAGAACCAGCTGCAGGCTGTGTGTGCCGAGGGGCAGCGTGACCAGCGCCTCCGTCTGTCCCAGCCCGAAATGCAGGTGCTCGAAATCATTCGGGATCCGCTCATCGAGCGCGCGCAGAGTGGTGTCGATCAGCAGATGGTGGTGACCGGTATTGGCCTTATCGAAACCCGCCGGTGCCACACCCATCCCGGTCAGCCCGAAGCGGATCAGGGTCTTTCGTCCGACAACGTCGCCATTGCGCGGCTGAACGAAGTACACCCGCGCTCCCGGCGGTGACGGGCGCTGCTGGACGGCCCCTCCCCCTCCCCCTCCCGCGGCGACGGGCTCGGCGGTCGGGGACACGACCCGGACCTTGATGACCTCTGACGCTACCGGGGGATTGTGCGGGATGTGATCCTTATCGGCGAGCAGCAGTTGAAGCGTGTGCTCGCCTGGCGTCAGTTCAATCTCAGCCTCGGTCTGCCCGGCGCCGAAATGCACGTGATTGAAGTCGTTCGGGATCGGCCTGTCCGCAGCCGGCATCGGCGTGTCGATCAGGAGATGGTGGTGTCCAGAGTTTGGGCGGTCCATGCCCGCCGGTGCCACACCCATCTTCCGCAGGCCGAAATGGATCGTCGCCTTGGGCGTCAGGGTGCCGCCGTTCTTGACATCCACGAAGTAGACCGCTGCCCCCGGCGGCGACGGCGTCGGACCACTCTTGCGCTCCTGCGCCGCTGCGGCGGATGCGATCAGCAGCAGAACGAGAGCCGCGCGAGGCATGCCGCCCGCAATGGGTTTCGCCGCATCAATCACGATGCCTCCTGCGCAGCGCGCTGATCACAATTCGCATTTCGATGGAATGCGACGTCTCTTCATTTGGAGCGGTACGGCGACCGATCCATACTACGCCGGCGCTGGAATGGCAATTGAAACCTATCTATATCTTGTTTGATGCGACATAATCCCAGGAATGAGCCGACATTGGGTCGAGCGATCATTGCGCTTCGGCCATTTCTACATACACTGCAGTTCTCGCTCGTCCGCTCATCGCGCGCAGGTCATCGTTCATGCCGGGACGGATCTATGTTCGAAGCCCGCCGGATCTGACGCCTCGGGCGGGGTTACGCGGCCGCATCGGCGGATACGGCGTGCTGATCTTTCTGGCATTTTTCGCGCTGAGCGGAATGCTTCTGACGGCAGGGCCTGGACAGGCCCAGAATCCGATCGGGGCCGGGCGGCGGTTCGCTCTGCTCATCGCCAACAGCCGCTACCCCGACGCTCAGGGCTCGTTGCCGACGATCGTGAAGGACGGCCGCCTTCTCGCGGAAGAGTTGCGGCGAAGCGATTTCGACGTCGACCTGCGCGAGAACCTGAGGCGGGAGGACGTGCAGGCGACCCTGGACGCATTTTACGCCAAGCTGAATGCCGGTGCGGCCGCCTTCGTCTATTTCGGCGGATATGGCATCCAGGTCGAGCGCCAGAGCTACCTGATCCCCGTCAACGCGCAGATCTGGTCCGAGACGGAGGTCCGTCGTGACGGCATCAGCCTCGATGCGATCCTGAGCGAGTTGAACCGGCGCGGCGTGCGCGTGAAGATCGCGGTGGTCGATGCGGCTCGGCAGAACCCCTTCGAGCGCCGCTTCCGCGCTTCGTCCGCGGGCTTGGCGCCGGTCGACGCTCCGGAAGGGAGCTTGATCCTATTCTCGGCTCCGCCCGGGAAGTTGGTGCGCGAGGAGGACGGTGACATCAGCCTTTTCGTGAGTGAACTCGGGAAGGAACTGCGTGCCCCGAACCTCACCGCGGAAGAGGCGTTCACGCACACCCGGATCGGGGTGTCGCGCGCCTCGAAGGGGGATCGCGTTCCATGGATCTCCTCGTCCTTGATCGATGAGTTTC
>NZ_BACT01000949.1:0-2228 GCF_000333255.1 Methylobacterium sp. B1
GCGGCGGGTCCTCGTCACCGGCGCGGCACGGATCGCGAGCTTCGGCGCCGCGGCCGACCGGGAGCGGCTCGTGCGCTTCTCGGGGGTCGCGACCCTGGTCCACAATCCCGAGGCGCTGGCGCTGCCGACCCGGGCCGATCTCGTCACGGCCCCCGACGACACCTGCATCGCCACCTCGGACGCGGCGGGCCGCTGGCGCGTGCACCACTACCAGCGCGCCGACGGGACGCCGCTCGCGACCGGCGCGCAGGTGCTCGGCGCGAACGGGTCGGTCCGGCTCCCGGGCGGCCTGATCGTGCAATGGGGGCTCGTCACCGCCGCCGACGCGGACGTCGCGGTGGCGTTCGGCACCGCCTTCCCGGGGAGCTGCCTCGGGGTCTGGGCGCAGCCGGTCGCCGGCGCCGGCGCAGCGCTCTACGCCGCGCAGGTCAGCGACGTGGCGGTCGCCGGATTCACGCTCCGCACCCGTCGCGCGACGGCCGGTTCGGTGGCGGGCGCCGGGTCGGTGCCGACCTACTGGCTCGCGCTGGGTGCGTGAGCGCCTGACCCTGCGGGTCCGTCGCGGCCGCGTCCGCTGTCAGTCCGGGACTGCGCCGAGGGCCCGCAGCATGACTGGCTCCACGGCCGCGTACCCCGCCCCGTTGAGGTGGATGCCGTCGTCGGTGAGATCCCGCCGGAGCGCCCCCTCCGCCGTGGCGAGCGCCGGCCCGTAATCGACGAGGCGGGCGGGGCCCGCCGCGCAATAGCCGCGCAGCCATCCGTTCAGGGTGCGGATCCGCGCCACCGGGCGCAACTCGGGGCGCCAGCCCCAGAAGTCGCTCGGCATCACGGTGCCGATGGTGAGCGGCAGACCGGCCGCGAAGGCCATCCGCCCCATGGCGATGATGTTCTGGGCGATCGCCCGGTCCGGGACCGGGCCGCCGATCTCCGCGATGTCGTTGATCCCGCAGAGCAGGTGGACGCCGCGCGCATCCGCGGTGTCCCGGAGAAAGCGCGCCCGGATCTGTGCGCTCGTCTCGCCCGGCACCCCCCGGGCCACGAAGCCGTGTCGCGCGAAGGTCTCGGCCCGCACGACGCCCCAGGCGGCGGTGATCGAATCGCCGATGAACACGAGCGGCCGGTCCTGTCCGCGTCCCACACGTCCCCCATCGGCGCCGCGCCCGGGATCGGGCGCCGCCGCCTTAGCCCGGTGGGGTCGGGCACGCCACCGTCCGGAGCACGCCCATGTCGAGCCCCCTCCCGAATGCGCGGGATTCCTTCGCCGCCGCATGCCGCCGCCTCGGGCCGCGGCTGATGCGCGATTTCGGCTGAAGTGACGTCCAGGCCGCCGGGCTCCTGGGCAATCTCGGCCACGAGACCGGCGGGTTCCGCCACCTCCAGGAGATCGCCCCCGCGGTGCCCGGCTCCCGCGGCGGATGGGGGCTCGCCCAGTGGACCGGCCCCCGGCGCGTCGCCCTGGAGGCCTGGTGCCGGGCGCGCGGCCTCGATCCCGCCGATCCCGAAGCGGGCTACGGCTATCTCTGCGCCGAGCTGCGCACGACCGAGGCGCCGGCCCTCGCCGCCCTGAGAACCACGACGACCCTCGCGGCCGCCACCGAGACGGTCTGGCGGCGCTACGAGCGGCCGGGCGTCGTCGCCCCCGCGCGCCGCCTCGCCTGGGCCCGCCGGGCGCTCGCCGCCCTTCGCGACGGCCCCGCCGCTCCGGCACCGGCCCGGCGGCCCGGACGGGCCTGACCGGCCCCGTCGCACCCGATCCCGAGCCGGCCGGGTCCGCCGCGCGCATAGCCACGGAGATCGACGATGATGCACCATATCCGGGCGGGCCTCGCCCTCGCCTGCACGAGCCTGTCGCTTGCCGCGCTCGCCGAGCCGGCCGCCGCCCGTTCCGCCACCGACCTGGCGATCCCGTGGGGCGACTGGCTGGTCGGCCTGCTCCAGCCGGTGACCGCCGCCCTCGTGCCCCTCGCCGCCGCCGCCGTCACCGCCGGCATCGCCCGGGTCGCGCCCTGGGCCGCCTCGGTGCTCACCCGCGACCGGATCGAGGCCGCGATCCGCGCCGGGGCCGAGTTCGGGCAGAATGCCGTTGCCGGGGCCGCCCGGGGCCGGACCGTCGGCGTCGATGTCGGCGCCGCAGTGGTGGCCGCCGGCGCCCGTCACGTGCTCGCGACCGCCCCCGCGCACGTCGTCCGGAAGGCGGGCGGGCCCGAGGGCTCGCCGCGCGGTCTCCG
>NZ_BACT01000948.1:0-1786 GCF_000333255.1 Methylobacterium sp. B1
CGGCCCGCCGGTCTGCGGCGGCGCGAGACCCGGATCGAGTCGGCGATCGTCACCCGCCGCGAGACCGGCGACGGGCTCGCGGAGGCGCTGCTCGACCGGCTGATCGCGGCCCGCGACAGCGCGGTGTTCACCGTGAGCCCGCGCCGGGTCGAGCTGGAGCCCGGCGACCTCCTGGCGGTGCCCTGCGCGGTGCCGGGCGGCACGGTCCTGCGCCGGATCGACCGGATCGACGACGCGCCCACGGGCCGCCGGATCGAGGCGAGCGGCGTGCCACCCCGGGCGGGACCCGGGCGCGGGCTGCCTCGCCAGATGGCCCAGGCGGCGGTGGCGCCGCCCGCCTTCCCGGGACCGCCGCCCGCCCTGGCCCTCGACCTGCCGGTCGACCGCGGCAGCCCGACCGTCCTGCAATACGCCGCGGTGGCGGCTGAACCCTGGCCCGGCGCGGTCGCGATCTGGCGCGCGGCGGGCGACGGACCGCTCGCCCTGCACCGCGTCGTCGACTACCCGGCCTGCCTCGGGCGCACCCTGTCGGCGCTGCCGGCCGGCCCGCTCTGGCGGATCCAGCGGGATGTGCATCTCGACGTTGCCCTGCGGCGCGGCGCGGCCCTCGCGTCGATCGGGGAGGGCGCGATGCGCGCCGGGGGCAACCTGTTCGCCCTGCTCGGCGCGGATGGCGCCGTGGAGCTGCTCTGCGCGGCGAACGCGCTGCTGACCGGGCCCGACACTTACCGGCTGTCCGGCTTCCTGCGCGGGCTCGCCGGAAGCGAGGCGGCGGCGGGGCGCGTCAGCCCGGCGGGGAGCCTGATCGTGCGCCTCGACGACGGCGCCGTGACGCCCCTGATCGACCGGCTGGACGAGGTCGGCCGCGCCTTCCGCTACCGGATCGGGCCGGCGGACAGCGATCCGGCCGATCCGGCCTTCACCGAGTTCACCGCCACGGCCGGCCTCGCGGCGCTCACGCCGCTGCGGCCGGTCCACCTGCGGGCGCGGCGCGGCGCGGATGGCGTGCGGCTCTCCTGGATCCGCCGGGCCCGCCGCGACGGCGACGCCTGGGAGCCGGCCGAGATCCCGCTCGACGAGCCGGAGTCCTACGCGGTGACGCTGTTCTCGGCCGCCGGCACGGCCCTGCGCACGCTCCGGGCCGAGGCCCAGCACTGTCTCTACGCGGACGAGGCGGCCGATTTCGGCGGGGCCCAGGCGCATCTCGACGTCGCCGTGGCGCAGATCGGGCAGGTCGCCGGCCCCGGCCCTGCCTGTCGCGCCCGCATCCCCGTCCGCACGGCCTGACCGCCCGGGAGTTGCCCCATGTCCGACGCCACGCCCCATCTCGGCCTGCCGCTGATCGCCGCCAGCCAGGCGCAGAAGCACGTCACCCACAACGAGGCGCTCGGCCTTCTCGACGCCCTCGTCCAGCTGGCCTGCCTGGACAAGGACCTCACCGCGCCGCCGCCGAGCCCCGCGGAGGGCGACCGCTACCTCGTGGTCGCCGCCGAGCCCGGGGGCGCCTGGTCGGGGCTCGCCGGACAGTTGGTGCGCTACGGCGACGGCGTCTGGGCCGGCGCGGTGCCGCGGGCCGGCTGGCTCGCCTGGCTGATCGACGAGGCCGACCTCTACGTCTTCGACGGCGCGGCCTGGACGAGCTTGAGCCGGACGCTGACGGCGATCCAGAGCGTCAGCCGCCTCGGGATCAACACGGGGGCGGACGCCACCAACCGCCTCGCCGTCAAGGCCGATGCCGCGCTCCTGACCTGGGACGACGCCACGCCGGGCAGCGGCACATGCGGGG
>NZ_BACT01000947.1:0-1075 GCF_000333255.1 Methylobacterium sp. B1
CCCCCGGCGGCCCGCCCGCCGGGGCCCAAGGCGGCCGAGGTTTTAGGCGGTCGCGGGCTGCAGGGGCGCCCCGGCCCCTTCGGGAAGCTCCGTTGAGGCGGCGCCGTCGAGGGCGGCGAGGATCAGCGTGATGGTTCCGCGCGAGGTAGCCCTCGAAGGCCGCGAGCATCACCGTATGCGATTCCGCGCCCAGGCGCCCCAAGGCCACCGGCTTGCCGTCCGCTCCACGCAGGGCCGCCACCGGGGCACCATGGGCGAACAGGGCCGCGAGCAGGCCGGCTTCGCCCGGAATCCCGTCATAGTCGAGCCGCCACGCCGGTGCCGATCCCGGTTCCGCAGGCGCGCTCGAGAGATCAAGGACGAGATCGTGGGCGCCGCTGCTGCGGAGCTCCTCGCCCGCGGGGCTCGCCTCGTAGGACGCGAGCGCCACCGGCTCGGCCGCCGTGGCCAGGCCCGGCCGGGGCAGGCCGTGGATGGTGGCCTCCAGCCGGAACAGGAGTTCCGCGTTCGGCGGCAGCCCCCCCGCGTGGTCGACCCATGCGACGCGGATCCGGTGGTCGGGCCGCTGCCCGAGCTGGTCGAGAAGGCGGATATGCCAGCCGCGCAGCGCCCGGCGGTCCAGTCGAACGGTGACGGTCCGGCTGCGGGGGAGCGTCCGCGAGGGCGAAGGCTCGGCCCGGGCGGGAACCCGGCCGCCGGCCGCCGATGGCCGGTCCATGCCTCCGGTCGCCCGCTCCATCAGCCGGTCGGCCTCATGCCCCGCGTGTCGGCTTTCGTATCGACGTTCACGGCAGCCAGACCCGGTATGCGCCCGGCGGTGACCGCCGATACGGTCGCCGCGCAGGCTCGAATTCTGTTACGCCGCGCCACGATCAAGCACGGCCGGATCGATGTCTACCGGTTCAATCTTAACAGCGGAGACGATTTCTGGGCGGTGAACCGAAAAAATCGAAATTCAGGGCGTCGAATAGGCGGGTGTTGGCAGACGGTGATACAATGCCGTGAAGCCGCGGCGGTTCGCGCCAGAGTCCGCCTTTGAGGGAACCGCGCTTTCAGCTGGACCGTTCGCTTGGCA
>NZ_BACT01000946.1:0-3002 GCF_000333255.1 Methylobacterium sp. B1
CAGGGCCCGGCGGCGATCATCAGGCCGATATTCACCGCCGTGGCGAAGAACTGCACGATGCCGGCGAAGCCGACCGCCGCGGTGAGGTTCGGGTCGCCGAGCGTCGACACGTAGAGCAGCGACAAGAGGTCGACGACGAAGATCGCCATCAGCCCCACCGATCCGGTGGCGGCCATCACCACCACGTGCCGGAGGATCGAGCCGGTGACGAAGCGGCCCGCCTCCGCCGGGGGCGGCCCGTCGGACATGTCAGACATCCGGCCGGTCACGCATCCCGGGCGCTGCCTTCCGCTTCCAGCTCCGCCTCCGGATCGGCCTCCCCCTCGGCGGCGTCCGTCTCCTGCGGCGCCAGTGCGGGCTTCTCCAGCAGCCGCTCGGCCGCCTCGCGCCGGTCGCTGCCCACGAGGTCGCGGGTCTCGGTGCTGAGCGCCCGCGCCGGCCGGACCGGAATGGTCAGCGGCTCGGGCTTCAGACCCGCCGCGGCGCCGCGCATCCAGCCGGCGCCGTCCGGCAGGGCGCCCGCCTGCTGCAGGACGAGGCGGGCGATGTCGCGCTTGCGCACGTCGTCGGCCCGGGCCGAGGCGGCCTCCGGCGACAGGCCGAGCCCCTCCAGCGCCGACCGTCCGAAGGCGAGGGCAGATTCGGCGGTCTCGCGGATCTGGTAGTCGACGTCCCGGTTCATCAGCTCCACCGCGTGCAGGCGGTCGTAGGCGCGCACGAAGGTGCGCACGCTGGAGAACTCCTCGTGGACGATGTCGACGATCTTGAGAGCGCCCTCCCGGTCGTCGACGCAGATGCAGACCAGCTCGACCCGGCCGATCCCGGCGGCGCGGAGCACGTCGAGCCGGGTGCCGTCGCCGTAATAGATGCGGAAGCCGAAGCGCGAGGCGGCGCGGAGCTGCTCCACGTCCTTGTCGATCACCGTGACGGGGATGCCCTCGGCCATCAGCACCTGGGTCAGCACCTGCCCGAAGCGGCCGAAGCCGATCACCAGCACCCTGGCGTCGCCGCTCTCGGTCAGCTCGGTGGAGGGCGCCTCCAGCGCCCGGGTGCTGCGCGCGGTGCGCCGCTCGATCAGCTTGTCGAGGCCCTTGGCGGCGATCGGCCCGATCAGCATGGTCAGCGCGGCGAGCGCCACCGCGAAGCGCGTCGCCGTGACGCCGGTGAGGCCGAGATCCTGGGCCTGAGGCAGCAGCACGAAGGCGAACTCGCCCGCGGGCGCCAGCACCGCCGCCCCCCGCAGGGCCCCCAGCGTGTCCGAGCCGAACAGCCGGAACAGGCCGGCCACGATGGCGACCTTGACCAGGATCGCCGCCAGGGTGGCGCCGAACAGGGCGGGCCAGACCTCCCGCACGAGGTTGCCGTCGATCGACATGCCGACGCTCATGAAGAACAGGCCGAGCAGCATGCCGCGGAACGGCTCGATATCGGCCTCCAGCTGGTGGCGGAAGTTCGACTCGGCCAGCAGGATGCCGGCGAGGAACGCGCCCATCGCCATCGACAGGCCGACCTGCTCCATGAGGAGCGCGGTGCCGAGCACCACCAGGAGCGCGGCGGCGGTCATCACCTCGCGGGCGCCGCTCGCGGCGAGCAGCCGGAAGAAGGGGTTCAGGCCGTAGCGGCCGACCAGCACCACCGCCAGGATCGCCGCGAGCGCCTTGCCGGTGGAGAGGGCCGCTTCCCCGAGCCAGGAGACGTCGGTCGCCTCCCCCGCCGAGGCCAGCAGGGGCATCAGCGCCAGGATGCCGACCACCGAGAGGTCCTGGAACAGCAGGACCGCGAAGGCGCGGCCGCCATAGGCGCTGGAGAGATCGCCCCGCTCCTCCAGGAGCTGCAGGGCCACCGCGGTGGCCGAGAGCGCCAGCGCGAGGCCGATCACCGCGGCGGCGCCCAAGCTGAGGCCCGCCAGGATTCCGGCGCCGCCGAGCACCAGCGCGCAGAGGACGAGCTGCGCGGTCCCGAGGCCGAAGATGTCGCGCCGCATCGAGACGAGCTGCGACAGGTGCAGTTCCAGGCCGACGATGAAGAGCAGCAGCACCACGCCGATCTCGGCGACGCTCGCCGCCGTCTCGGGCTCGGCGATCAGCGACAGGCCCGAGGGCCCGATCAGCACCCCGGCCACGAGATAGCCCAGCACGGCGCTCTGGCCGATCAGCCGGAAGATCGGCACGCCGATCACCGCCGCCGTGAGGAAGGTCAGGACCGGCGGCAGGAAGCTCGCATGTTCGACGGGGCTCGCCATGGTGATCGTCCCGGCGGTTCTGCTTGATCGGCGCGGGTGGAGCCCCCCGCTTAGCGTGCGCGGGGCCGGGATGCGAGCCGTCCGCGGGTGCCGTTCGGCACCGACGGGTCCGCGCCGGGCGCGGCGCGGGCCGGGATCAGCCCAGGAGTCGCGTGCGGGCCCGGTGCGAGCCGTCGATGAACTCGAAGCCGCCGGCGGCGCTCAGCATGTGCAGGCGCGTGCCCGGCCAGGCCGCCCCGGGCCGCAGGCGCGTCTCGACCCGCTGCGCGTAGGCCTCCTCGTCGAGGCGCAGGATCCGGGCGAGGCCGAGCGCCGCGCCGTAGCCCTCGCGGCAATCCTGGACCGGCCGGATCAGGCCGCCGTCGCGCGCCACGATCGGGCCCGCGGCCCGGGCCGAGCCGATATCGATCAACACCGGGTTGTGTCGGTGCGGGGTCCAGGGCCCGCGGAAATGCGGCGCGTGCCAGAGATGCAGGGTGTCGGAATAGCTGCCCCCGCCGGCCCGGACCGTGGCGAACATCCACCAGCGGCCGCCATGCTGCAGCAGGGTCGCATCCCCGGCCACGACCCCGTCGAGGAGCACCGCCTCGTGGACCCATCCGCGCGGGAAGTCGGTGGCCCGGTAGAGGTCGATCGTGCCGGAGGCGTGGGATTCCGGGATCATCCAGACCTGTCCGTCCGCCTCGAACACGAACGGGTAGGAGAGATGGGTCTCGAGTTCGAGCACCGGCTCCGGACGGCCGTGGGGTCGGGTCTCCCC
>NZ_BACT01000945.1:0-1905 GCF_000333255.1 Methylobacterium sp. B1
TGGGCCCGCGCCGAAATGCCCGCCGGCACCCACACGGCAGAGAGGTTGCACCCGCCCCCGGGATCGCGCGTTTGGGACGCCATTCCCGGCGACGCTCTCCGGGCGATCGTCCCAGGCGGTCAAATGGTCGCTCATCGGGCGATCTCCTCGGCGACAGGTTGCGGCTTCGATCCGCGGGGTCAACGTCCGCCCGGGCCCTGTCCCTGCGTCAACCGGTCCCGCCGGACGGGCGACCGCGCCGGCCCTTGCCCGCCGCGGGATCGGCGGGCGCCGGATCGGGACGTGCCGGGGTGCCGTCCGAGGACTGGGGCGTCGCGCCCCCGGAGGCAGGCCAGAAGGTCTCGAACAGCTCCTGCATCGCCCGGATGTTGTTGCCCTGAACCTCGGCCCCGGTGCGCATCATCTGCTGGAACACATCCGAGCCGGCTTCGCCTGCGGTCCCCTGCGACGGCTTCGCGGTCGGCTTGGCGGCCGGCTTCGGCGGCGGCGCCGGCGGCTGGACCGCGGGCATCATCGCCTTGGCCATCTCGGCCCAGGCCGGCCCGAACGGGAACGGAACGGGCGGCGGCGGGCTCGACCGCGCCTGCGCGGGCTCGGCCTGCGGCTGGTTCAGCATGACATGGACGATGCTCGCCACCACGGCCCCCGCCATCATCGGCAGCATCTGGCGCAGCACCTGCGCGCCGACGCCGCTCGTGGCCGAGGCCTGCCGCAGCACGGCCTGCATCAGCTGCGCCGAGCCGAACATCTGGCTGAGGGCCTCGAAGCCCTGCGGCGGCGCAGGCTTGGCGGCTTCCAGCCCGAACATCCGGGCGAAGCCGGTCGGGTCCACGCCGACGCTGCGCTGGAGCCCCAGGGTCAGGGCCGGCATCAGCGCCTCGAAGGCGCGGGCCGTCTGCTCAGTCGTCAGGCCGAATTGCTGGGCCATGGCCTGAAGCCCGGCCTCGCCCTGGGCCTGGAACATCTCGAGCGGGTTGAACATGACGCCTCGATCCTGCCCCGGCCGGGACAGGCCGAGACAGGGTATGGTGACCCGTCACGCGGGGAAATACCAGTTCTTCCCCGCGGAACTTGCGCCTTCTCCGCCGTCTCAGTGCAACGGCTCGGGATGGGCATGGCCCGGCGGCAGCGGCGCCGGCCTCTCCAGCACCGCCGCCGCTGCCTTGGGCTCATGCCCGCGTCGGCCGCTCCCTTCCAGGCGGTCCACCGTGCGGCGGGCCAGCAGGATGCCGAGGGCGCCGAAGACCAGGGATCCGACACCCATCCCGGCGACCACGCCGCGGGGGCCGTAGAGCGCCGCGCCGAGCATCGCCGGCGGGACGGTGCCGAGGGTCGCGCGCCCCCAGTTCAGCAGCGTCGAGCGCAGGGGGAATCCGAGATTGTTGAAGGCGGCGTTGCCGAGGAACAGCAGCCCGTTGAAGAACCAGATCGCGCCGCCGACGAGGCAGAAGAAGCCGAAGAGCTCGGCCGCGACCCCGTGCAGGCCGAACAGGCTGGCGAGCCATCCCCGGGTCAGCGCCAGGACGAGCCAGACCACGGCGACATAGGCCAGCGTCACCCGGACCGCCGCGCGCAGCACGCCGCGCATCCGGTCGAACAGGCCCGCGCCCCAGTTCTGCGCCAGGATCGGGCCGATCGCCCCCGACAGGGCGAACAGGCCGCCGAAGGCCACCGGCGTCAGGCGGTCGATCACCGACGCGGCGGCGACCGCATCCGCCCCGTAGCCGGCGAACAGCCGTGCCAGGAACGCGCTCGCCACCGAGGGGGCGAGATTCGTGAGCACGGCCGGTCCCGCGACGCCGGCCAGGGCGGCGGCGTCGGCCGGCAGATCGGACAGGTGCGGCCGGCGGAGGAGGCCGTGCCGGGCGACGCCCGCGACGCCCACCGCCACGAAGGTCGCGCGCG
>NZ_BACT01000944.1:0-4045 GCF_000333255.1 Methylobacterium sp. B1
CCCGTCGCCACTGGGCCGGTGATGCGCAGGCGCTCCGGACCGGCGGCGGCGCAGAAGCCGTCGCGGGTGCGGGCGAGCTTGAGGTGCAGGGCCGGGCGGCCGCGTGTCACCCGGATGATGTGGCCGACATGGTCGCGCGCCGCCGCATCCCGCATCAGCCCGGTCTCGACCGCGACGCCGCCCTGTCTCAGGAGATCGTGGCCCCGCCCCGCCACCCGCGGGTCGGGATCCTCCAGGGCACTGACCACCCGGGCGATCCCGGAGGCCAGGATGGCGTCGGTGCAGGGCGGCGTGCGGCCGTGATGCGAGCACGGCTCAAGGGTCACGTAGAGGGTCGCGCCGCGGGCGGCGTCCCCCGCGGCGGCCAGCGCCACGGGCTCCCCGTGCGGGCGTCCCCCCGGCGCCGTCGCCGCCGTCCCGAGGATGCGCCCGGTCCCGGGCTCGACCACCACGGCGCCGACCGACGGGTTCGGCCACGTGGTGCCGAGACCGCGGCGGCCCAGCGCCAGGGCGAGGCGCATGAAGTGGGTATCGTCACTCATGGGCGGCCGGCGCGGCGCCGCCCCGGTGCCTCGGGCTCCAGCTCGGCGTCCGGCCCCGGCACGGCCGCCGGCACCGGGCTACCGTCGCTCAGCGTGCCGAGCAGGTCCTCGAAGTCCTTCGCCTCGCGGAAGTTCTTGTAGACGGAGGCGAAGCGCACGTAGGCGACGTCGTCGAGACCCTTGAGCCCCGCCATCACCAGTTCGCCGATCGTCTCGGAGGTCACCTCGGGCTCCCCGGCGCTCTCGAGCTGCCGGGTGATGCCGCTGACCAGCCGCTCGATCCGCTCCGGATCGACGGCGCGCTTGCGGAGCGCCACGTCGATGGAACGCTGAAGCTTGTCCCGGTCGAAGGGCACGCGCTTGCCCGAGCGCTTGAGCACCACGACCTCGCGCAGCTGCACCCGTTCGAAGGTGGTGAAGCGGCCGGCGCAGTCGGGGCAGACCCGGCGCCGCCGGATCGCGGCCCCGTCCTCGGAGGGCCGCGAGTCCTTCACCTGGGTCTCGGAGCCGCCGCAATAGGGACACCGCATGGATGAGATACTCGGGCATGGAAACGGCCGCGGACCGGTCGGATCCGCGGCCGTTTCCTAATCCACCGAAGGGCGGCCCGAAAGACCGGCCCCGCTCACGCCTCAGCCGTAGATCGGGAACCGGTCCGTGAGGGCATGGACGCGGGTCTTGACATCGGCCTCGACCGCGCTGTCGCCCGCCTCACCCTTGGCGGCGAGCCCGTCCAGCACCTCGACGATGAAGCCGCCGATCTGCTTGAACTCGGCGACGCCGAAGCCGCGGGACGTGCCGGCGGGGGTGCCGAGCCGGATGCCCGAGGTGATGGTCGGCTTCTGCGTGTCGAAGGGCACGCCGTTCTTGTTGCAGGTGATGTGCGCCCGCGACAGCGCGGCTTCCGCCGCCTTGCCGGTGAGGCCCTTCCGCTGCAGGTCGACCAGCATCAGGTGGTTGTCGGTGCCGCCCGAGGTGATGTCGTAGCCGCCCGAGATCAGCGTGTCGGCGAGCGCCTTGGCGTTCTCCACCACCTGGCGGGCGTAGATCTTGAACTCGGGCTTCAGCGCCTCGCCGAAGGCCACGGCCTTGCCGGCGATGACGTGCATCAGCGGGCCGCCCTGGATGCCCGGGAAGATCGCCGAGTTGAACTTCTTGGCCAGCGCCTCGTCGTTGGTCAGGATCATGCCGCCGCGCGGGCCGCGGAGCGTCTTGTGGGTCGTCGTGGTGGCGACATGGGCGTGCGGGAACGGCGACGGATGGACGCCGGCCGCAACGAGGCCCGCGAAATGGGCCATGTCGACCATGAAGTAGGCGCCCACCGAGTCGGCGATCTCGCGGAACTTGGCGAAGTCCCAGTGGCGCGGGTAGCCCGAGCCGCCGGCGATGATCACCTTCGGCTTATGCTCCTGCGCGAGCTGGGCGACCTGCTCCATGTCGATCCGCTGGTCCTCGCGGCGCACCGTGTAGGAGACCGGCTTGAACCACTTGCCCGAGACGTTCGGCGGGGCGCCGTGCGTCAGGTGGCCGCCCGCGGCGAGGTCGAGGCCCAGGAAGGTGTCGCCGGGCTGCATCAGGGCCAGGAACACGCCCTGGTTGGCCTGGGAGCCCGAGTTCGGCTGCACGTTGGCGAAGCCGCAATCGAACAGGCGCTTGGCGCGCTCGATGGCGAGATCCTCGGCGATGTCCACGAACTGGCAGCCGCCGTAGTAGCGCCGGCCCGGATAGCCCTCCGCGTACTTGTTGGTCAGCACCGAGCCCTGCGCCTCCAGCACGGCGCGGGAGACGATGTTCTCCGAGGCGATCAGCTCGATCTCGTGCTGCTGACGGCCGAGCTCCTTGGCCACCGCCTCGGCGATCTCGGGATCGGTCTCCGTGAGGGGGGCGGCGAAGAAGCTGTTGGAGAAGTGCTTGTCGGCGGCGGTACCGGCGCTCATGGTCTGCCTCTGTTCTGGTAGGGGCGATGCCCGGCCTTTCGTCGGCGTGCACGGGCGGGCGTTCAAGGTGGGATTCCTACACGCGCCGACGGCTCAGGCCAAGCGCAGGCATTTTGCTCGCGCGCCAAGAATAATTTGCCGCAGGCCAGGCGCCTGCTCAGCCGGATGGGGCCGAAATGTTTTCCTAATTAAACCTGAAGTCGCTTGATGGAAGGAAAATAATCATGGAATAAAACAGGAACAAGGACGGCGGGTTCTGGCGCGATGCGAGATCATGATCCCGATGTGCTCTGGGCGTATTCCCTCGCGGAGCTTCGCTTGAGCCGAGTCTTCGTTGCCCTTGAACTTCTGGACATCAAAGCTGGATTCAGACCGGATCAGCCACGGGGCCGCGATGGTCGGTGGTGCGGAGAGGGCGGGTCGCCCTCCGTCGTTCGCAGGGACCGAACGGGTGATCCTCGGATCGACGCGAAGACCGATGAGATCCTCGATGTCCTGAAGGACGTCGTCGCGAGCACCGAGCCGGGAGAGGGGTTCCTCTACGGGTTCCAGATCCATGCCAGCCTGGCGGCCCGCCTGCGCGCGCTGGATCTACCCGGGATCGGCAGGCACGGTGTCGAGCAGAGCTTCGTCGCCGGCGACATCGTCCGCCACGGCCTGTCCGGCAGCAGACGCACGGATGTTCTTCTCCGGGATGGCCGGACAAGCGCAGCGCCGGTCCGGGCGATCTGGGACATCAAGACCGGCGAAACGGGTCTGTCGCCGCGCCGCATCCGTGCCCTGCGGGCCGGCGCAGGTGTCGACGACAGCGTCCCGGTCATCGAGATCCATCTGCTCCGCGGCATCTCCGTCAAGAGCCGCATCTCTGTCGCCGTTACACGCGGAGTCGTGCTCGCATGAGTATGGAAGCGTACGCCGTGGGTCCGAGACCACTCGCCGGCGTATCGGATTGGCAGGCCGGCCTGGACGCGCTCGGTTTCGATCTGCAGCTTCGTGGAACGACGATTCCGCCGGCCTCGTCGGGGCATCTGCTGGCCGTGCGGCGCGGCCGGGCCTCGGGCTTCGAGTGCTCGATCGTGCCGTTCTCGGAATTGAAGGAAACCTATCCGGAGACCGACTTCGCCGGCTCCTGGCCATGCGTGTACGCGTTCTGGTTCGGCACCATCGCGGAATCCATCGGCGCCCTGATGGCGATCACGGCCTGCGTGACATCGGTCGGGGGGCTCGCCTTCTTTCCCGAGGACGGTCGCTTGCTGACCGCCGATCAGGCCGTCCGGTACGCGCGCGAGACGGTGCCCGCGGCTGAGGAACTGGAACGGCAACTCGGCCCCGGACCGGAATGATCCGTCCTCCTCCTCAGCGCCGAGCCTGAGCCGGCCGAGGAGTCCCGGCCGAACCAGCCACGCCCGCCGGACCTATGTCAGACCTGCGCCGCGAGGTTCGTCTCGATCAAGACCGTCTCGGTCTCGAATTCGGCCGCGTGCCACGCCCCGGCCGGGAAGTGGAACACGCTGCCGGCCGAGAACGGCTTGCGACCCTGCTCGGTCTCCAGGACCCCGGAGCCCG
>NZ_BACT01000943.1:0-6040 GCF_000333255.1 Methylobacterium sp. B1
ATCGAGCTCGGACCCGGGGACCTCTAGAGTCCAGGATCCACGGCCGGGTCTGGTGATACTGGGCGTAGAGGTCCTGCGCGAAGCTGCCGGCCGTGGTGGCGAGTGTCGCGGAAAGCCCGGTCAATTCCAGGCCCATATCCATCGGCGCGAGCTGGCCGGCATCGTAGCTGTTCTCCACGGGCGCATCGAACCCGAGCAGCTCGGCCAGGCGCTTGCGGTCCACCGGGAAGCTCGACGTCCCGAGGGCGGCCGCGCCCAGGGGTGACAGGTTGAGCCGCGCCCAGGCCTCGCGGAGGCGCTGCGCATCGCGGGCAAGGACGGCCGCGTAGCCGAGATAGAGGTGGCCGAGCGTCGTCGGCTGGGCCTGCACGCCGTTTGTATAGGCCGGGACGATCGTGTCGGCCTCGCGGTCGGCTACGGCCAGCAGGGCCCCACGGGTCTCGTCCAGGGCTTGGGCGAGGGCGAGGAGGCGGTCGCGCTGCTCAAGCTTCAGCACAGTCGGGATGATGTCCTGGCGGCTGCGCCCCGAATGCATCCGGGTGGCCTCCGGGCCGGCAATGGCGGTGATCAGCGGCTCGATCCGGAGATAGTCGTCCGGCCGTTCCGCGCCGGGCTTGGCGGCGTCGGCGGCGACCTGATCGAGCGCGCGGGCGATGGTCGCGGCCAGGGGGCGCGGGACGATACCGGTCTCGGCTGTCATCACCAGGGAGGCCCGGTTGATCTGATCGATCCGGGCGAAGCTGTCCGTCGGCGCGGCGTGGGCGCCGAGGGGGGCGAGCAGCGCCAGAATTGCCCCGATCATCCTGCGCCGCATCGGCCCGTTCCCCATGCCCTGATCAGTCCTGATAGACGCGCCAAGCGCGACCGTCTTCATCACCGCGGGGCAAGGCGCCCGCGACACCGCCGCTCACGCTACAGCGTCGTCGCCCCGGCAGGCCATGGTTCCGGGCGGCGCGTGCGCCCGGAAGAAGGCGGCGAGGTTCGCCAGTCCCGCGGTGCGGGGATCGCTCGCCCGCCAGACCAGCGCGATGGTCCGGCCGGGACCGTCGACATCGAAGGCCCGGGTGACCGTCAGGCCGCTGGGATCGGGGCTGGCGGGCACCGCGAGGGCCGGAAGCAGCGTGTAGCCGGCGCCGGCGGCCACCATCGAGCGAAGCGTCTCCAGGCTGGTGGCATGGCGGCCGACCGACGAGCCGGCGCCGCAGGCCGCGATCGTCTGGTCGCGCAGACAGTTGCCCTCATCGAGCAGCAGCAGGTCCGGCCCTGCGATCTCGGTCGCCGAGAGCGCGCCGCCCCGGGCCAGGGCGTGCTCGGCCGGGCAGGCGAGCCAGAACGGCTCGACGAACAGCGGCGAGACCGCGAGACCGTTGGAGGGCAGCGGAAGCGAGACCAGGGCCGCGTCGATGCGGCCGTCGCGCAGGCCCTCGACGATGTCGGCGGTCCGCGATTCCGACAGAGAGAGCGTCAGCAGCGGGTACTGCTCGCGCAGCGGTCGCAGCACCAGCGGGAAGAAATAGGGACCGAGCGTCTGGATCGCCGCCAGGATGAGGCGCCCGGTGAGCGGCGAGCCGCGGCCCTCCCTGGCGAGCGCCAGAAGCCGCTGCGCCTCCGCCAGGACGACGCGTGCCTGCCGGATGATGGCTTGGCCCGCCTCGGTCAGCAGGATCCGCCGGTTCGACCGCTCGAACAAAGTCAGGCCGAGCGCGGTTTCCAGCTTGCGGATCTGCACGCTCAGCGTCGGCTGGCTGACATTGCAGCGTTCGGCGGCCCGGCCGAAATGCCCCTCGTCGGCCACCGCGACGACATATTCGAGATCCCGGAGGGAGAGGCCAGCCAGATTCATAGGCTGTATCTATCAGAACCTTTGTGACGATGCATTTGCCTCGGGGTCATGCCGGGGTCATAACCTTTTTCCAGAACGGTTCCAGGCTGGCCTCGGCCTCCGAGAGCTGTCGCTGAACGGAGAGACGATACGCATGAGCGATCAACGCCCGATCCTGACCACCCGCCAGGGCCATCCGGTCCGGGACAACCAGAGCACCCGGACGGTCGGTGAGCGCGGCCCGGCGACGCTCGAGAACTACCAGTTCATCGAGAAGATCACGCACTTCGACCGCGAGCGTATCCCCGAGCGCGTCGTCCACGCCCGCGGCGCCGGTGCCCACGGCTGGTTCGAGGCCTACGGTAAGATCGGCGACGAGCCGGCCTCCAAATACACCCGCGCCCGCGTGCTCACCGAGACCGGCGTGAAGACGCCGATGTTCGTGCGCTTCTCCACCGTCGCCGGCGCCAAGGAGAGCCCGGAGACCGAGCGCGACCCGCGCGGCTTCGCGGTGAAGTTCAAGACCGTCGACGGCAACTGGGACCTCGTGGGCAACAACCTCAAGGTCTTCTTCATCCGCGACGCGATCAAGTTCCCCGACATGATCCACGCGTTCAAGCCGGATCCGGTGACGAACCGCCAAGAGGCGTGGCGCTTCTTCGACTTCGTGGCCCAGCACCCCGAGTCGATCCACATGGTGACGCACCTGAAGTCGCCCTGGGGCATCCCGGCCAATTACCGCGAGATGGAAGGCTCGGGCGTCAACACCTACAAGCTGGTCAACGACCAGGGCGAGGCGGTGCTCTGCAAGTTCCACTGGATCCCCAAGCAGGGCGTCCGGAACCTGACCTCGCAGCAGGCCTCCGAGATCCAGGCCAAGGATGTCGGCCACGCGACCCGCGACCTGTACGACAACATCAAGGCCGGCAACTTCCCCGAATGGGAATTCGCCGTGCAGATCATGCCGGACGGCCCGAACGACCACCTGTCGTTCGACCCGCTGGACGACACGAAGCTGTGGCCGGTGGACCAGTTCCCGCTGCTGCCCTGCGGCCGCATGGTGCTCGACCGCGTGCCGGACAACTTCTTCGCTGAGGTCGAGCAGTCGGCCTTCGGCACCGGCGTCCTCGTCGACGGCGTCGACTTCTCGGACGACAAGATGCTGCAGGGCCGGACGCTGTCCTACTCCGACACGCAGCGCTACCGCGTCGGGGCCAACTACCTCCAGTTGCCGATCAACGCGCCGCAGCCCGGCGTGAAGGTCTACTCGAACCAGCGCGACGGCCAGATGGCCTACACGGTGGACGGGACGGGCCCGAACAAGCACATCAACTACGAGCCCTCGACCCTGGCCGAAGGCCTGCGCGAGGCGCCGAAGCCCGCCAAGGACTATCACCAGCCGGTCCAGGGCAATCTCGGCCGCTACCAGACCTCGCGCACCGAGGACGACTACACGCAGGCCGGCGTGCGCTACCGCTCCTTCGCGGATTGGGAGCGCGACGACCTGATCGCCAACCTCGTCGCCGACATGAAGCAGTGCCCGGAGCCGATCCAGCTGCGGATGGTCTGGCACTTCTGGCACGCCGACGAGGATTACGGCCGCCGCGTCGCCGAGGGCGCCGGGATCGACCTGGAGAAGGCCAAGGCGCTTCCGCCGCTGCCGGGGCGTGCTGCTCCCGGCAAGCGCCTGCAGTCCGAGACCTACACGGACGGGTCGCAGGCCCACCGGGTCGCCGCGGAGTAAGCGTCGCGGATCCGCCGCCCATCGAAGCCCCGCGCGGTCATCCGGCCGCGCGGGGTTCTTGTTTGAACCTCCGGCGGGGACGGCGATGGCGAGTGTCGTGCATCGAGGGCTTGGCCCGAACGCCGTCATCGGCGGCATGCGGATCTTCTATCTGGCGCGCAGCGACGAGACGGCCGACGCCATGGGTGTCTATCGGGTCGAGATGGATCCACGGACGCCGGGAGCCGGGCTGCACCGCCACGCCCGGTTGACCGAGACCTTCTCGGTCGAGGCGGGCCGGCTCGCCCTTCATGTCGACGGCGCGGATCACGACCTCGGGCCGGGCGACTTCGCGCTGATCCCGCCCGGCATTGCCCACGCCTTCGCCAATCGCAGCGACCGGCCGGTGCGCTTCACGCTGAGCTTCGCGCCGGCGCTGGGCCGCGAAGGCTTCTTCGAGGGGCTGGCCCGGCTGGCCGCGGCGGGGCGTCTCTCGGATCGGGCGGCAATGGCCGACCTGATGGCGCGCTACGATCAGGAACCGCTGGCCGGTTTCGCGGCCTGGAGCGAGGTCAGCGGCTGAGCCGCAATGTTCCGCGCCGGGGGTTCGCCCGCGCAGACCTTGCGGTCGCGGCCGGCGGCTTGACCGATCAGGATCGCCGCGACGGCGATGGCGACGAACAGGGCACCCGGCACGCCCCAGCCGCCCGTGGCCTCATGGGCCAGGCCGAAGACCAGCGGCCCCAGGCAGGCGCCCGTATAGCCGATGCCCTGCGCCATGGCCGAGAGTCCTGCGGCGCTCGCCGCGTCGGCGGCGCGCAGGACGATCAGGGTGAGACCCAGGCCGAAGCAGCCCCCGATCCCGAAGCCGAGTGCGCCGGCGGCGGGAATGCGCAAGGACTCCGCGCCGAAGGCGAGGACCAGGAACGCCACGGCGGTGAGGCCCGGGATGGCGACGATCCAGGCCCGCTGATCGCGGGCGCGGGCGGCCAGCATGGCGGTCAGGAGCGCGCCGGGCGCCTGAACCAGGGTTGTCAGCGAGGCGTAAAGCCCTGCATCCAGCGGCGTGAGACCACGGCCCTGCAGCAGCAGCGGCAGCCAGCCGAACAGGATGTAGGCGAGTGACGATTGCAGGCCCATGAAGCCCGTCACCCACCAAGCCAGCGGGTCGCGGAGCAACCGCCCGGCGGAGGGCGCGGCGGTCGAGGTCGTCCGGCGGGCGAAAGGGATCCACACGAAGGCGGCAGCGAGCGCCGGCAGGGACCAGATCGCCAGGGCGGAAGGCCAGCCGCCCCCGAGGGCGTGCTCCACCGGCACCGCCGCCCCGGCGCCCGCAGCCGCGCCGAGGCACAGGGTCATCGTGTAGAGGCCGGTCATGAGGCCGCCGCTGGCAGCGAAATCACGCTTCACCAGGGCCGGCAGCAGGACGTTGTCGAGGCCGATCCCGATCGCGGCCAGCGCCGTTCCGGCGAAGAGCGGCACGAGACCGCCCAGGCCGCGAAGCGCCAAGCCGGCGACCAGGATCGTCGAGCCCGCGAGCACGGCGAGGTCGGGCCCGATCCGGCGGATCAGCGGCGCGGCCAGCGCACAGGCGATGCCCAGGCACAGGACCGGCAGCGTGGTGAGGATGGCGGCGCCCCCGGCACCGAGGCCCGTCCCGTCCCGGATCGTCGCCAGCAGGGGGCCGACCGTGCTGAGCGCCGGACGCAGGTTGAACGCCACCAGCATCAGCGCGAGACCGAGCAGGAACCGATTCGCGGTGGCGCGCTCCGCGCTCACGGCCGCCGCCGCGCGACCACGGCACCGCCGAGGCAGGCGGCGAGCATCAGCGCGAAGGCGGCATCGCCGAACCGACCGTAGAGCGTGCCGCCGACGATGCGTGCGGGCAGATCTGCGTCGAGCCACGTCTCCTCGTCCAGCCGGGTGCGGGCGACGATGCGGCCATGCGGATCGATCACGGCGGAAATCCCGGTGTTGGCATCCCGCACGAGGGGCATTCCCTCCTCGACGGCGCGCAGGCGCGCCTGGGCGAGGTGCTGGCGCGGACCGGGCGTGTCGCCGAACCACGCGTCGTTGGTGACGTTCAGGATCAGCCCCGGCGGCTGCGGCGACGGCGCAGCACGCCCGGCCGGTAGGATCGCGCCCGGGAAGATCGCTTCGTAGCAGATGGTCGCCGCCACCGGCGGCAGACCCGGAACCGTCAGGATCCGCTGCCCGGCGAGCGTCCCGGCCGAGAACCCGCCGGGTATCGCCACGAACTGGCGCAACCCCACGGCCCGCAGGGCGGCGTCGAGGGGCGCCGGAAGGTACTCTCCGAAGGGGACGAGGTGGACCTTGTCGTAGCTGTCGGAGATCTTGCCGTCGGACCCGATCACCATGACGGCGTTGAAGTAGCGCAGGCGCTCGCCCGGCAGCGGCTCCTCCGCGCGGGCCGCGCCGGTGATCAGCTCCTGCCCAGGTTCAGCCCCGCCGCGACCTTGGCAGGGCGTCGGGAT
>NZ_BACT01000942.1:0-15855 GCF_000333255.1 Methylobacterium sp. B1
AATCTTGCACGCCCTCGCTCAAGCCTTCGTCACTGGTCCCGCCACCAAACGTTTCGGCGAGAAGCAGGCCATTATCGCCGGCATGGCGGCCGACGCGCTGGGCTACGTCTTGCTGGCGTTCGCGACGCGAGGCTGGATGGCCTTCCCCATTATGATTTCCGGCGGCCGCGATCGCGATCCGCCCCTGGAACGAGGCTCGACCATGGGGCCGCGGAGCGACCGGCGCGACCATGTCCGGTCGGTTCCGGGCGTAGCGCTGCAAACGCACCGCAGGAGGCGTACCTGGACAGCACCGGCATGACCGGGGCCGCCCATCGACGGCGGCCGACCGTCGCGAATCCGGGGCGGCTCAGCCGCGCCCGACGAACGGCATCTTGGTGGCCATGATCGTCATGAACTGCACGTTCGCCTCCAGCGGCAGGCTCGCCATCGAGAGCACCGCCTGACCCACATGGTCGGGATCCATCACCGCCTCGGCACGCAGGGAGCCGTCCGCCTGCGGGACACCGGCCTTCATCTTTCCGCCCATGGGCGTGTCGGCATTGCCGATGTCGATCTGTCCGCAGGCGATGTCATAGGCGCGCCCATCGAGGGAAGTCGCCTTGGTCAGCCCCGTCACGGCGTGCTTGGTCGCCGTGTAGGCGATGGAATTCGGCCGGGGCGCGTGCGCCGAGATCGAGCCGTTGTTGATGATCCGGCCGCCCCGGGGATTCTGATCGCGCATGATCCGAAAGGCATGCTGCGTGCACAGGAACAGGGCGGTGAGGTTGGTATCGACCACCTGCCGCCAAGTCTCGAGCGGCAGATCCTCCAGCGGAACCGCCGGGGCGCCGATGCCGGCATTGTTGAACAGCAGGTCGAGGCGGCCGAATTCCGCCCGCGTGCGGGCGAACAGGGCGGCGATCGAGTCGGGATCGGTCACGTCGGTGGGCACCGCGAGAGCCCCGTCGCCGATCTGCGCCGCGACGTCGTCCAGGGGCTCCCGACGCCGCCCCGAAAGCACGACGCGCCATCCGGCGCCCGCGAGGGCCAGGGCGGCAGCCTTGCCGACTCCCGTCCCAGCCCCGGTCACGATCGCGATTCGCTCAGCCGTCGACATGCGTTCCTCCCGGTTCCGGCGTTGCTCCGCCTGTAGCGGATGGCCGGCGCGGCGCGAAGAGATCAGCGTTTCAGATGCGCGCCGCGGTCACGGTGCGTAGCGACGGGACGCCTGCTCTATGGTGGCGCGTCGCGCGCCGGACGGGGAGGGGGACGGAACGATGGGGCTCAGTGTGTCGCCAAGGCTGCGCCAGACGATCGCCGCGGCGGTGGCAGGGTGAGCGCCCCCGAGATCCCGTTCCTGGCCGGGCTCGACGCGGCGGCGGTCGCAGCCGTTCGGGCGCGCATGGTACCGGTGGCGGTACCGGGTGGCCGGATCCTGTTCGAGCAGGGCGAGACCGGAAACGCCCTCTACACGCTCGTCTCCGGCGTGGTCGGCGTCTCCACCCGCGACCACGCCGGTCGGCCGACCCGGATCGCGCGCCTGCGCCCCCCCGAAACCTTCGGCGAGATGGCCCTGCTGTCGGACGCTCCGCGGGCGGCCACCGTGGTGGCCCTGCGCGATTCGCACCTCCTGCGGCTCACCCGGGATGCCTTCGAGGCGGTCATCGCCGAGCATCCGCACACGCTCCTCTACTTCGCCCGGATGCTCGCCGACCGCCTGCGGGCGATCTACGACGGCCATTCGGTCCACCATGCGCCGAGAATTTTCACGATCCTGGCCGTGACGGAGGGGCCCGATCCGGCCCATGTTGCGCGGCAACTCGCCGGCGCCTTCGACGCCCTGCTGCCCGGCGCAACCGGCTGTCTCACCGACTGGCCGGAGGGGGCTGACGAGGCCTGGTTCCAGGCCTTCGAGGGCGGCCATGCGCGCACGATCTTCGCAGCGCACGACATCGACTGCCCCTGGTGCCGGCAGAGCCAGCGGCGCGGCGACCACGTCCTGCTCCTGGCCGAGCCCGGCGCGCCGCCGCGGCCCGGCGCGGCAGCCTATCTCGACCGGGTCCGCTCCGATTGGATCCGGATGGATGTCGTCGTCCGCCAGGATCCGGCGGCCCGGCGCCCGAAGCCCCTGCATCCGGAGGTCGCCGCCCTGCCTGCGGCGATGCGAATCCAGCTCCGAGACGGCAATCGGGGCGATCTGCATCGCCTCGCCCGGCTCGCCAGCGGCGCCGCACGGGGCCTCGTCCTCGGCGGGGGCGGAGCGCGCGGGCTGGCCCATCTCGGGGTGCTGAAGGCCCTCGACGAGGTCGCCTGCACGCCGGATTTCGTCGGCGGGACCAGCATGGGCGCGATCATCGCGGCGAGCCTCGCCATGGGCTGGAACGTCGCGGAGATCCAGGCGCAGATCGAGGCGTTCTTCGCCACCAGCAATCCGATCAACGACTACACGCTGCCGCTGCACGCCCTGACCCGCGGCGCCAAGGTCGATACCGGTCTCGCGGCGCGTTACGGGGGGGTGTGCATCGAGGATCTCTGGCTGCCGTTCTTCTGCGTCTCGTCGAACCTGACCACCGGCAGCACCATGGTGCATCGCTCGGGCGACCTGCCGAAAGCCCTGCGGGCCAGCATCGCGATTCCCGGCCTCCTGCCGCCGGTGCTCTGCGACGAGGGCGTCCTGGTCGATGGCGGCATGATGAACAACCTGCCGGCGGATGTCGCCGCCGGGCTGGAGCGCGGACCGGTTCTGGCCGTCGATGTCGGGACCGACCGGGCGTTCCAGGACATGCCGCAGCGCGGCTGGAGCGGCCGGCTCGTACGCAAGCTGATCGGCTCGCCGCTGGCGATGCCGGGTCTGGCACCGCTGCTGCTGCGCGCCGCCACCGTGTCGAGCGACGCCCAGAGCCTGATGGCGGCGGCGCACGCGACCGCCGTGCTCAAGCCCCAGCTCTCCGGCATCGATCTGCGCGCCTGGTCGCGCTTCCGCGAATCGGCGGAACTCGGCTACCGGGAAACCCGCGCCGGCCTTGCGACCGGGAGGCTCGCGCGCTGGCTCGACCCGGTGCGCTGAGATGTCCGCGTGCGGCGGCGCACGCGCGGGTCCCTCGGCCCTGTAACTCCGGGCATTCGGTGACGATGTCTCCTACAGGATGTCCTTTGGAGATCAGAGCCATGCCCCACACTGCGACGCCTCCGACCGACACCGTGACCGGTTCCGAGCGGGACCGGACCGCTCCGGACGATCGCTCCGCACCGCACGCCCTGCTGCACGGGGCCGCCTTCGTCCTCCTGTGCCTCTGGACCCGGACTGCGCCGGAGCGCCTGCGCGACCAGCTCTCGCCTGAGGCGGAAACCTGCGGCGCGCTCGGCTTCTGAGCGGATCGGATCTGGACGCGGAGGCGTTTCCCGCCGCCGGCGAGGCGGGCAGGACGGAGCGCACGAGAACATGACCGTCGCGGGTGTGAGGTTGCGCCGGGTCGAGTTGCCGGAGGTGGGCCTGAACGTGGCCGAGGCGGGTCTCGAGACAGGACCGCCGACCATCCTGCTGCACGGTTTTCCCGAATTCTGGTTCGGCTGGCGCCATCAGATCGGGCCTCTCGCCGAGGCGGGTCTGCGGGTGATCGCGCCGGACCAGCGCGGCTACGGCCTCAGCGACAAGCCCGCGGGGATCGCCGCCTATCACCTGGATCGTCTGGCAGGCGACGTTCTGGCCCTGGCTGACGCCTATGGCGCTCCCACGGTCCGCCTGGTCGGCCATGATTGGGGCGGCCTCGTCGCGTGGTGGGTGGCGAGCCGCCATCCCGAGCGGATCGACCGGCTGGCGATCCTCAACGCGCCGCATCCCGCCGTGGTCGGCACCTACATGCGGCACCATCCGGGCCAGTGGCTGCGCAGCACCTATGTCGGCCTGTTCCAGATCCCGCACCTGCCCGAACGGCTGCTCACGGCCGATCGCTGCCGGGCCCTGCGCCGCGCGCTGACGACCACAAGCCGCCCCGGCGCCTTCGCGCAGGCCGACCTCGACCGCTACGTCGAGGCGTGGCTGCAGCCGGACGCGATGACCGGCATGCTGAACTGGTACCGGGCCCTGGTGCGACTTCCCCGGGCGCGGCCGCCCCGGGTCCGCGTCCCGGCGTTGATCCTCTGGGGGCGACGGGACACCGCGCTACAATCCGGCTTGGCGGAAGCCAGTCTCGCTCTCTGCGACGCGGGGCGCATCCAATGGTACGCGCAGGCCAGCCACTGGCTGGCGCATGAGGAACCCGCTTCGGTCAGCGCCGACCTCCGCACCTTCCTGTGCTGAACCCGTGTTCTGAACCACCGAGCGAACACGGCTTCTCGCCCGCCGCCCGGGCTGAGGTGAGAGCCGAAATCAATGCACGGACGGGTATCGCCGATCCCGGCACCGTCCCGCCCGGAGACGCGACGGCTGCCGCATCGGTCCGCACGCCGTCCAAAGAACGGGTATTATTTTTAACGCCCTGATCCGGAACATTACGATCACTTGTTTCTTAGCTGGTGGCTCATAGAAGCTGATCGGAGCTACTCCACGATGTCTGTTCGTTCTTTTCTAACCGCGGGTGTGGTCTTCGGTGGCCTTCTGGCCGGAACCGTCGCGTCGCAGGCCGCGCCGGCGATGGCGCAGCCCGGTCTGACGGGATCTGATATGGTCGAGACCGTTGCGATGCATCGGCATTACCGCATGCACCGCCATCACTCGGCCCGGCACCACCGCCGGATGCGGCGCATGAACACGATGCGCCACGGCGACCCGAACGCCCGCAATCCGTCGCGCCCCGGCTACCAGCAGCAGCTCGGCAACACCACGGGCGGCCCGCGCCACTGAGTTCCTAACGGCGCTCGGACCCGCGCTGCGTGCGTCGGATCCGGGCGCCATCCACCGGCGATACGCCTTCTCCCCAGCTGCGTCGGCTTGAGCGGCCTGATTCGCCGTCGACGCTCTGCTAAGAGGCGGCATGGCCCGAACCGCCGTCCGCCCCGCCGCCGATACGACGCCCACGCCCGGTCTGGACCCGGCCGGCGCCACGCCGATGATGGCGCAATACATCGAGATCAAGGCTGCGAATCCGGACTGTCTCCTGTTCTACAGGATGGGCGACTTCTACGAGCTGTTCTTCGAGGATGCGGAGATCGCGTCCCGGGCGCTCGGCATCGTCCTGACGAAGCGCGGCAAGCACGCGGGCAGCGAGATCCCGATGTGCGGCGTGCCGGTCGACCGGTCCGACGACTATCTGAATCGCCTCATCGCCCTCGGTCACCGGGTGGCGGTCTGTGAGCAGACCGAGGATCCGGCCGAGGCCAAGAAGCGTGGGCCGAAATCCGTGGTCCGCCGCGAGGTCGTGCGGCTCGTCACCCCCGGCACGATCACCGAGGATCGGCTCCTCGACCCGGCCCGGGCGAACCTGCTCCTGGCGATCGGCCGCCGGAAGACCGGTGAGGGTGCCGTCGCCTACGGCCTCGCCGCGGTGGACATCTCCACCGGCCGCTTCTCCTTGAGCGAGGTCGCGGGCGGCGACCTGTCCGGTGCCATCGCCCGGCACGACCCGCGGGAGATCGTCCTGTCGGAGGCGATCCACGCCGATCCGGCCCTCGCGCGAATCTGGCAGGAGAGCCGCGCCGCGATCGTGCCCCTGGCCCAGGCCGAGCTTGAGCCCGCGGCCGCCGAGCGGCGCCTGCGCGAGCAGTACGGGGTCTCGACCCTGGAGGGGTTCGGCCAATTCACCCGGGCCGAGATCGCGGCGGCCGGGGCCGCGCTGCTCTACATCGGCCGCACGCAGCTCGCCGCGCGACCACCGCTCACGGTTCCGACCCGCGAGGATGGCGGCGCGACCCTGGCGATCGATGCGGCGACGCGCGCCAATCTCGAACTCACCCGCACCCTGTCGGGCGAGCGGACGGGAAGCCTGCTCGCCACGATCGACCGGACCGTGACGGCAAATGGTGCCCGGCTGCTGGCCGAGCACTTGGCCGGCCCGCTCACCCATCTCGACGCCATTACCCGGCGGCACGCGGCGGTGGCCCATCTGGTCGAGGACGGCCGCCTGCGCGGCAGCCTGCGCGACGCCCTTGCGCGGGCCCCCGACCTCGCCCGGGCGCTGTCGCGAACCGGCCTCGGCCGTGCGGGACCGCGCGACCTCGCGGCCATCCGCGACGGCCTCGCCGTGGCGGCGGATCTCGGCGCCCGACTCGCTGCGATTCCCGACCTCCCGGAGGATCTCGCCCGGCTGGCCGAGCATTTGGCGGAGGCCAACCCGGACCTCATCGCCACCCTGGCGGCGGCGCTGGCCGACGATCTGCCGCTGAGCCGGCGCGACGGCGGCTTCGTGCGGGCGGGGTATCATCCGGAGATCGACGAGGCGCGGACCCTGGGTCAGGATTCCCGCAAGGTGATCGCCGCCTTGCAGGCACGCTACGCCGAGCAGACCGGCTGCCGCACCCTGCGGATCAAGCACAACAACCTCCTGGGCTTTTTCATCGAGGTTCCGCAATCCGTCGGCGAGGCCTGCCTGAAGGGTCTCCAGAGCGAGTTCGTCCACCGCCAGACCATGGTGGACGCCATGCGCTTCACCAGCGTCGAACTGGGCGAACTCGAGTCGAAGATCTCGGGCGCCTCCGACCGGGCGCTCGCCCTGGAAGCGGCCGTCTTCGACGACCTCGCGGCCCGCGTCTTGGCTCAGGCCGAGGCCATCGCCGAGGTGGCCGAGGCCCTCGCGGGTCTCGATGTGGCGGCGAGCCACGCCGAACTCGCCGTCGAACTCGACTGGCGCCGGCCCGTCGTCGATGAGTCCTTGAGCTTCGTCGTGGTCGGCGGGCGCCATCCGGTGGTCGAGGCGGCTCTGCGCCGGGCGGGCGAGCCGTTCATCGCCAATGATTGCGACCTGTCGGGCGATACCCGCGGCCGGATCCGCCTGATCACCGGCCCGAACATGGGCGGCAAATCGACCTTCCTGCGCCAGAACGCGCTGATCGCCGTGCTCGCCCAGATGGGCGCCTTCGTGCCGGCTGCGGAGGCGCGCATCGGCCGGGTCGACCGGCTGTTCTCCCGGGTCGGCGCCGCGGACGACCTCGCCCGTGGCCAGTCGACGTTCATGGTCGAGATGGTCGAGACCGCCGCGATCCTGAATCAGGCGACCCGGCGCTCCCTGGTGATCCTGGACGAGATCGGCCGCGGCACCGCGACCTTCGACGGCCTGTCGATCGCCTGGGCGTGCCTGGAGCATCTCCACGAGGTGAATGCCTGTCGGGCGCTCTTCGCGACGCATTTCCACGAGTTGACCGCCCTCGGTGACCGGCTGGCGCGGCTGGACAATGCGACCCTGAAGGTGGCCGAGCATCGGGACGGCGTCGTGTTTCTGCACGAGGTCGTGCCCGGCGTCGCCGAGCGCAGCTACGGCCTGCAGGTGGCGCGGCTCGCAGGTCTGCCGGGCAGCGTCGTGACCCGGGCCGGGGCGATCCTCAAGAGTCTCGAGAAGGCCGAGATGGGCCGCCCCGCGCGCGCGCGGATCGACGACCTGCCGCTCTTTGCCGCCCTGGCGCCACCACCGCCGCCGGAGCCGCCGCAGGAGGACCCGCTGGGCGCGCTCCTCGACGCCATCGACCCCGACGCCCTGACGCCGCGGGAAGCGCTGGATGCGCTCTACCGGTTGAAGCGCGAGCGAGCGACGCGAAGCTGAGACGGCGAAGCCCCGTAGCGACGCGCCTCGACGCGCGTCAGACGGGCGCGGGCGAGAACCCGTCCGGACAGGCCGGCCCGTGGCGACCGGCCCGGCGATCGGCCACGTAGTCGAGGGTGCTGGCCACGACGCGCTCGGAATAGGGTTTCGCGATCACGCCGATCGCCCCGGCGAAATCCGCCGGAATGCGCTTGGCGTTGGCGGTCATGAACACCACCGTGGTGCGTCGGTCGGCCGAGAGCGCCCTGGCGACGTCGATTCCGGTCGGACCGTCGACGAGGTGGATGTCCACGAGCGCAACGTCGGGCGCGGTGGAGCGGCCCATGGCGATCGCCTCGGTGGCGTTGCCGGCGACACCGACCGTGACATGCCCGAGATCGTCCAGCAGGCATTCCAGCTCGAGGGCGATCAGGGCCTCGTCCTCCACCACGAGGATGCGGAGCGCGGCGGCGTTCCCGGTCCCCATGCGTTCATCGTCCTCCGGCCCCGTGGCCGCCGAGCTTGAAGCCTGCACGTCGATTTCTCAAGCCGGCTGCTGGAGCGGGATATCGATGTCGACGGTCGTGCCCGGACCGGCATCCGCCCAGGCGATGGTCCCGCGCATCTGCCGGACCACCATCTCCACCAGATTTCGCCCGAAGCCGGCCGGATTCGGAGCCGCCGCGGCGACACCGACGCCGTCGTCGCGAATCGTCATATGCATCCCTCTCTCGGTGCGGCGGGCGACGATCGACACGCGTCCCTCCCGCTCGCCCGGGAAGGCGTGGCGCAGGGCGTTTGCCGTGAGTTCGTGGATCATCAGGGCCAGGGGCGCCGCCATCGCGGCAGCTACGGCGATCGACTCGACGTCGGCCTCGACCCGGCGCCGCTCCGGATCCAGGCCGGCATTCATGTCGGCCAGGAACTCGGCCGCGAAGTCGCCGAGGTTGAAATGCGTGCAGTCGCCCTCGGAATACAGCATCCGATGGGCTGTCGAGAGCGCGCCGATCCGCTCGGCCATGCCTTGGAGCGCGTCCCGCGCCTCGCCCTCGGGCGTTCGCCGGGCCTTCAGCAGCATCAGCGAGGAAATCACCTGAAGATTGTTCTTAACCCGGTGATCAACCTCGTGCAGCAGGGCCGTCTTCTGCTCAAGGGCGGTGGTCAGATCCTGGGTCCGCGCGTTGACGAGGCGCTCCAGCTCGTCGTTGGTGCCGCGCATCGACACTTCCATCTGGTGGACATAGGTCATGTCCGCCTGGGCGGCATAGAAGAAGGCGAGACCCTCGGCGTCGTTCACCGGCGTGATGGTCATCGCGTTCCAGAAGGTCGTCCCGTCCTTCCGGTAGTTGAGCAGCTCGACGGAGATCGGCTCCGCGGCCTGTACGGCCGAGCGGATCCGCTCGACCGTGAAACGGTCGGTGGCCGGACCCTGCAGCATCCGGCAGTTGCGCCCGACGATCTCGTCAGCGGTGTAGCCTGTCACCTGCAGGAATGCGTCGTTCGCCCAGGCGATCGGGTTGTCCGGAGCGCGGGCATCGGTGATCACCATGGGCGACGGGCTGCGCGCGAACGCGTCGACGAGCGTCGCCAACGGCGGAGCGGACTCGGATCGGAGACTCAACGCATCATTCCACGACTGGGCGGCGTGCCCGTTCGTCCGGCGGCGCCTCCAACACGCCGCGATCCGTGGGACGTGGACACCGCGTTAAGCAAGCTTCTACCAAGATTGAGGCGCAACACATCACGATCCAGCGAAAACCGGTGCGGCGTAAGGCTGCCACGATTTCGCGAGATCAAGGCCACGAAGGCTCAGGAGTTCCATGCCATGGCGAACCAGCCACAGGCGATGCGTCGCTTCCGGCTCCGCGACATCGTCGAGGACCGGCGGATCGTGCTCATGCTGGCTCTCGGATTCTCCTCGGGCCTGCCGCTGCTCCTGGTCCTCGGCACCTTCACGCTCCGCCTCGCCTTCTCGGACATCGACGTGCGGGCGATCGGCCTGTTCAGCTACGTGGCGCTGCCTTACTCGCTGAAGTTCCTCTGGGCGCCCGCGATCGACAGGCTGAACGTTCCGGTGCTGAGTGCCCGCCTCGGGCGCCGTCGGGCCTGGATGGTGACCACGCAGGCCGCGGTCGCCCTGTGCCTGACCCTGATGGCCTTCTCGGATCCGAAGACCAACCTCGCGCTCCTGGGACTCGGGGCCTTCCTGGTGGCCTTCTGCGCGGCGAGCCAGGATGTGGTGATCGACGGCTGGCGCATCGACGCCGCCGGCAGCGACTTCCAGGGTATCCTGGCGGCGACCTCGAACCTCGGTTACCGCCTCGGCCTGATCACCGCCGGCGCGGGCGCGCTGTTCATCGCCTCGGCGGGGGGCTGGACGCTGGCCTACCTGATCATGGCGGCGCTCATGCTGGTCGGGATGATCGCCGCCCTGCTGGCCCCGGCCTTCGACAGGCCTCGCACGGTTCAGGCGGAGACGCCCGGCCGCTCCCGCTTCTGGTCGATGCGCCGCGCCGTGCTGGAGCCGCTCACCGAGCTGCACGGCCGGTTCGGCGGCGCGCTCTGGGGCATCCTCCTGCTCGTGGCCTTGTTCCGGCTCCCCGATTTCCTGTCCGGCGTGATGGCGAGCCCGCTCTACCGGACGCTGGGCTTCGACCTGAAGGCGATCGCCACCGTCACCAAGCTCTACGGCATCTGGGTCGGCATCGCGGGCGGGTTCGCGGGCGGATGGGCCCTGGCCCGGCTCGGCCTGTTCCCCACGCTGCTGCTGGGCGCCTTCCTGGCCGCGTCCTCGCACCTCGCCTTCGCGTGGCTGGCGGCCGGCGCGCCCGAGATCTGGCGCCTGACGGTCGCCATCTCGATCGAGAATTTCTGCGGCTCCTTCGCCGGCATCGTGCTCATCGCCTACATGTCGAGCCTCACCAGCCCGGCCTACGCGGCGACGCAGTACGCGCTGTTCTCCTCGCTCTACGCGCTGCCGGGCAAGCTGATCGCGGGCTCGTCGGGTTTCGTGGTCGCGGCGATCGGCTATCCGGCCTTCTTCGTCATGACCTCCCTCGTGGGTATCCCGGTCCTGGTGCTCTGCGTCGCGGTCGGGCGCAGGACCGGGCAGGCGGAGGCCGCGGCGGCACCGGCGCGGGATGCGCAGGAGGCGGGGAACCGCATCCCGGGGCCCGAGCTTCCTACCACGGCGCGCGCGCCAGGGGCGGCGTGAGCACGACAGATCCAGGGATTCACGGATGAGCACGAGCGACCTCACCTTAGCCGGCGAGACGCTGCCGGCGGCGACTCCAGAAAAGACGCTGAGCGACGCGGACCTCGCCGCCCTGCGCCGCGCCGTGCAGGTGCTGGAGCGTCCGAGCCTCGCGGGGCGGCTCTCCGCGGCGGCCGGCGCGCCCCTCGACATCATCGGCCGATCGCTGCCGGCTCCGGTCACCGAAGCCGTCAGCCGCAGCACCGAGGCGGCCATGCGGGGGGCGCTGCGCGTCGCCCTGGCGACGCTGCCGCGCCGGGAACTCGTTCCGGCCGAAGGGGAGGGCCTCGGTTCCGTCGCCGCCAAGGCCGAGAGCCGGTTCGCGCAGCTCCTCGGCTCGGGCGACGCCAAGCACAAGGCGATGGCGGCACTGTCCGGCGCGGTCGGAGGCGCGTTCGGCCTCGCGACGCTGGCCGTCGAGCTTCCGGTCTCGACCACGCTGATGCTGCGCTCCATCGCCGAGATCGCCCGGGAGGAGGGCGAGGATCTCGAGACCCCCGAGGGGGCGCTCGCCTGCGTCCAGGTCTTCGCCCTCGGCGGCCGGGCCACGGCAGAGACCGAGGCGGGCGCGGCGCTCACCGAGAGCGGCTACTTCGCCGTCCGCGCGGCCCTGGCCAAGACGCTGTCGGAGGCGGCCCGCTATGCCGGCAGCAAAACGCTCCTCGACCAGTCGGCCCCGGCGCTGATCCGCTTCACCGCACAGATCGCCGCGCGCTTCGGTCTGGTCGTGTCCCAGAAGGTCGCCGCGCAGGCGGTGCCGATCCTCGGCGCCTTCGGCGGGGCGGCGGTCAACACGGCCTTCATGAACCATTTCCAGTCGACCGCCCGCGCGCATTTCACGGTGCGGCGCCTGGAGCGGTCCTACGGGGCCGCCACGGTGCGGGCCGCTTACGAAGTCGAGAAGGCGGCCCTCGGGATCGCTTGATCCGCCCACGGCAAAGCCGCAAGGATCCGCGCCATCCGCACGGGGCGGAGAAACGGAGGCGGCTCTGATCGGCAACGGCGAGATGGTGGCCCGGCTGGCGTTGGCGGCCCTGTTCGGCAGCGTGATTGGCCTGGAGCGCGAGCGCCTGCTCTGGGCCGCAGGCCTGCGGACCCACATGCTGGTCTGCGTCGGCTCCTGCCTGATCATGCTGGTCTCGGCCTTCGGATTCGCCGACGTGCTGGGCACCGCCCACGTGGTGCTCGACCCCTCCCGGATCGCCGCGCAGGTGGTCTCCGGCATCGGCTTCCTCGGAGCGGGGACGATCCTGTTGCGCGGCGAGGTGGTGAAGGGTCTCACCACGGCGGCCAGTCTCTGGGGCGTGGCGGCGATCGGGCTGGCGATCGGCAGCGGCCTCTACGTGCCGGCCCTGGCCGCGACGGCACTCATCGTCGGCATCCTGGCGGGTGTGAAGCCCTTCGAGCAGCGCTGGCGCGACCGGATGCGCGCCCAGACCCTTCGGCTGACCGCCCGAAAAGGCGCGATGTCGATCGACACCGTGCAGGCGGCGACGGGCGAGCGGGCCTCACGGGTCCGGACCTTCACGGTCCATCCGGGTCCTGATGCGGACCACGAGGAAGTGACGATCACGTTCGTGCGTCTGTCCCGGACGAGCTTCGAGGCCATCGCGGCAAAGCTTCGGGCGATGCCCGATGTCGCGTCGGTGGAGGTGGCCGAAGAATGACCGCGCCCGACGCTGCCCCTCGATCATGAGAACAGCGACGTGACTTGAAGGCGCGCGACGAGAGCCCCCAGGGACAGCCTGGGCTGAGGGGGCTCAGGCCGCCCCGGCGCCCTCGCCGTCAAGGAACAGGCGGTAGGCCGGGTTCTCGGTCTCGTCGGTGGCCGGGTAACCGAGGGCGTCGATGGCGGCGTCGAACCGGGCGCGCTCGGGCGGCGGCACCGCGATCCCGGCGAGCACCCGGCCGTAATCGGCGCCGTGGTTGCGGTAGTGGAACAGCGTGATGTCGAAATCCGGCCCGAGGGCGTCGAGGAACTTCATCAGCGCACCGGGCGCCTCGGGGAACTGGAAGCGGAACAGCCGCTCGTGCGCGACCCNGACGGCACGGCCGCCGACCATGTAGCGGACATGGACCTTGGCCATCTCGTTGTCGCTCATGTCGAGGACGCGATAGCCGGCCTCGCGCAGCGAAGCGATCAGCGCCTGCTTCTCGCGCTTGCCGCCGCTGACGTTGATGCCGACGAAGATCTGCGCCTCCGAGCCCGGCGCATGGCGGTAGTTGAATTCCGTGATCGCCCGCGGTCCGAGGGCGTTGATGAAGGCGCGGTAGGCGCCGGGGCGCTCGGGGATCGTCACGCCGATCAGGACCTCGCGCTGCTCGCCGATCTCGGCGCGCTCGGCGATGTGGCGCAGGCGGTCGAAATTCAGGTTCGCCCCCGAGGAGATGGCGATCAGCGTGCCGTCACCGCCCTCGCGCTCGGCATACAGCTTGGCGCCGGCGAGGCTCAGCGCCCCGGAGGGTTCCGACACCGCGCGGGTGTCGTCGAAGATGTCCTTGATCGCCGCGCACATGGCGTCGGTATCGACGGTGATGACCTCGTCGAGATGCGCGCGGCAGAGCCGGAAGGTCTCCTCGCCGGCCTGACGCACGGCGACGCCGTCGGCGAACAGGCCGACACTGGGCAGGCTGACCCGCGTGTCGGCCGCCAGTGCCGCGGCCATGCAGGCGGCGTCCTCCGGCTCGACACCGATCACCTTGGTGCCCGGCCGCAGATACTTCACGAAGGTGGCGACGCCGGCAGCGAGCCCGCCGCCGCCCACCGGCACGAAGATCGCCTCGATCGCGCCGGTATGCTGCTCCAGGATCTCCTTGCCGATGGTGCCCTGGCCGGCGATCACGTCGGGATCGTCGAAGGGGTGCAGGAAGGTCAGGCCCTGCTCGGCCTCGAGGGTCTTGGCCTGTGCGAGCGCCTCGTCGAAGGCGTCGCCGTGCAGAACGACCTCGGCCCCCCGGGCCCGGCAGGCATCGACCTTGATCGACGGGGTGGTGCGCGGCATCACGATCACGGCGCGCGCCCCGAGCTTGGCGGCGGCCAGCGCCACGCCCTGCGCGTGGTTGCCCGCCGAGGCGCAGACGACGCCGCGGGCGATCTGGTCCGGACTGAGGCCGGACATCTTGTTGTAGGCGCCGCGCAGCTTGAACGAGAAGACCGGCTGGAGATCCTCGCGCTTCAGCAGGACCGGCCGCCCGAGCCGCTGCGTCAGCCGGGGCATCGGGTCGAGTGGGCTCTCGATCGCCACGTCGTAGACGCGGGCGGTGAGGATCTTGCGGATGTAGTCCGTCACGGTGTGGAGTCTCGGCCGATGCGCGGGGCTGTGCCGGCCAGATAGACCCTCCGGCCCGCGGATGCGAGCGCGCCCACGCGCGGCAGGTCAGCCCAGCCGCTCGACCAGCGCCGCCACCCACACGAGCAGCGCCGCCATCTGGGCCATGAAGGTGCCGGCGGAGGCGAGGTCCTTCACCGTACCGATCATCGGGTGATGCCCCGGATGGACGTGGTCGCAGAGCTTCTCGACGGCGGTGTTGAGGAATTCGGCGGCCAGCATCAGCAGCAGGCTGACCATCAGGGCGACCCGCACCCAGAGTGTCGCGCCGAGGAACAGGGCGACCGGCACGCCGAGAGCCAGGAGCAGGAGTTCCTGCCGCACGGCCCGCTCGGTGCGCGCGCCGTGGCGCAGGCCGCGCCAGGAATTCAGAAAGGCGAGAACCAGGGCGTTCATCGGATGGCAGTCTCCGGCACGGACCGGCTGATCCACTTGGCGAGCAGCGGACCGGTGAGCAGCACTACGAACAGGCGCAGGGTCTGGACCGCCAGCACGAAGGAGACGTCCGCCTTCGAGCCGACGGCGATGATCGCCACCGAATCGAGGCCGCCGGGACTCGTGGCGAGGACTGCGGTGAGCAGGTCGATGGGCAGCAGCAGCGTCAGCCCCCAGCCCCAGGCCGCGCAGAGGGCGATGACCGAGAAGGTCGCCGCCAGGATGCCGGGCAGGGCGGTGAATGTCAGGCGCAGCGTCTCCCGGGTGAAGCGCAGGCCGACATAGATGCCGATGCAGGCATAGGCGAGTTCGAGGAGGGGCACCGGCAGCGCCATGCGCACGAGCCCGGTGGCGTGGAGGAGGCTGCCGAGCACCATCGGGCCGATCTGCGCGCCGGCCGGCACCCGCAGGGCGAGCGCCGCGCCCGCGCCCACGATGGCGACGGCCAGCGTCGCGAAGACGGAGAGTGGCCCGGTCACCTCGGCGACGCCAGCCGAGGCCCCGGGAACCGGCGTCTCCATCAGGAAGCGGGCGGCCAGCGAGGCCGAGAACACCACGGCCGCGACGCGCACGTATTGCATGAAGGCCACGAGGCGCGGATCGGCACCGAAATCCTCGGCCATGGCGACCATGGCGGAGGCGCCGCCGGGGGACGATCCCCAAGCCGCGGTGGTCCCGGGCAGCACGCGCAGGCGGGTCAGGATCCAGCCGACCAAGCCGCTGACCGCGACGGTGACCAGCACGACCGCGACGATGAGCGGCCCGTCCTCCACCAGGGTCTGGGCGATCTGCCCGGTGACCGCATGCGCCACGAGGCAGCCGATCGCCGCCTGGGAGGCCTGGAAGGCGGCCCGGGGCACGCGGAGGCGCGAACCGCCGACCCCGAACGCGATGGCCGCGATCATCGGCCCGAGCAGCAACGCGGCCGGGAACTGCGCCTGCATCAGGCCGTATGAGACGGCCGCGGACGCGGCGGCGAGGGCGGCCCAGAGGCCGAGGATGCGGAGAGGGAGCAAGGCGACCGATCGGGAGAGGCCCGCTTCAGACGGCAGGCGTCAGGCGCGCGCTATAGCGCAATATTGGCCCTGTCACGGCAGAGTTTCGACACGGCCGCCCCGCGCAATCGTCAGGGCTCGTGGGTCAGGGCGGCGAAGGCGGTGTCGAGGCGTGCCCGGGCGTCGGCCAG
>NZ_BACT01000941.1:0-13204 GCF_000333255.1 Methylobacterium sp. B1
CATGGCCGGCTTCTGGTCAGGATCGTGTCCAGGGCGATGGCGTCTTGCCGGTCTGGCGTCGCGNATGATCAGCTCGCGCTGGCCGCGGCCCACCGGGATCAGGGCGTCGATCGCCTTCAGGCCCGTGGCCATCGGCTCGTGCACCGACTTGCGCGGGATGATGCCCGGAGCCTTCACGTCGACGCGGCGACGCTCGGTGGAGACGATCGGGCCCTTGCCGTCGATCGGGTTACCGAGGGCGTCGACGACGCGGCCGAGCAGGCCCTTGCCCACCGGCACGTCCACGATGGCGCCGGTACGCTTGACGGTCTGGCCTTCCTTGATCTCGCGGTCGGAGCCGAAGATCACGATGCCGACGTTGTCCTGCTCGAGGTTCAGGGCCATGCCGCGCACGCCCGACTCGAACTCGACCATCTCGCCGGCCTGGACGTTGTCGAGGCCGTAGGCGCGGGCGATGCCGTCGCCGACGGACAGGACCTGCCCGACCTCGGAGACCTCGGCTTCCTCGCCGAAGTTCTTGATCTGCTCTTTCAGGATCGCGGAGATCTCGGCGGCGCGGATGTCCATACTCGGGCCTCTGTCGCTGATGCGTCTATGCGTGTTCGGATCGGATGGGGGCGCTTAGCGCGCGGCCCGCATCGCGAGGCGGATACCGTTGAGCTTGGTCTTGAGGGAGGCGTCGACCATGCGCGAGCCCATCTTCACGACGAGGCCGCCGATCAGGCTGGGATCGACCACGAGATCGACGTCGACCTCGGCCTTCGCGATGTCGCGCAGCGACGCCTTGATCTCCTCGATCACCGCGTCGGAGGGCTTCTCGGCCACCCGCACCTGGGCGCGGACGATCCCCTTCGAATCCTGAACCAGACTCCGGAAGGCGCTGATCATGTCCGGGAGGGCGAAGAGCCGCCGGTTCGCGGCCGCGAGGCGGATGAAGTTGCCGGCGAGACCGCCGATTTCCGCCTTTTCGAGCACGGCGCCGATGGCGGCTGCCTGCTCCTCGGCGCTGAAGACCGGGCTGCGGATGAGGCGGCGGAGATCCGCGCTCTCCTTCAGCAGCGTGTCGAATTGATTGAGGGATTGGGCGACCGCGTCGACCTGGCGCTCGTCGCGCGCGAGCTCGAACAGGGCGGAAGCGTACCGGCCCGCCACGCCTGCGACCAGGGGACCAGCCTCGGAACCGTTCTGCGCCACCCGTCGCTCTCTTCTCTGGTTGCCCGCCCGCTCCGCGCGCTCCGGCAGGAGCGCGGTGCGTGACCGTTCGGGACGTGGGATCGTGCCGGCAACGGACAGGGTCAAGACCTGTCCTCGCGGCGCGGCGACCGCCTAGCATGCCAGCATGGCCGCACGCAACACGGCAGGCGCACCGCGCAGCGCGTGACGACGGCGGAAGTGTGACGCCGGAGCTGCCTCAGCAGGCGAGCCGGTCGCAGCGCCGGACGCTGGCGATCATCTGCGCCATGGCGCGCGCGCCCGGATGGCCCAGGATGCCGTTGTTGCCGAGCACGTAGGAGGGCGTTGCGTAGAGGCCGAGATCCGCCGCCATGCGCATCTGGCTCTTGAGCGCCGCGCGCACCTCCTCGCTGTCGGCGATCGCCTCGACCTCCGCCTGCGGGATCCCCAGCGCGGCCGCGGCGGCGAGCGCCCCGGGCCCGTCGATGCGGCCGGGCTTGCCGAGCAGCGTCTGATAGAAGCGCCAGGCGGCGTCCGAGCCGAGCTTGCGCTGCACGGCCAGCATCACTTTGGCGGCCTGAGCCGATTGCGGCGACAGGATCGGGTTGTGGACAAGCCCGATGCGCAGGTCCGCGTCGCCGGCATGCAGAGCGACCACGTCGGCGGCGGCCTTCCGGCAATACGGGCAGTTGAAGTCGAAGAATTCGTAGAGCGTGGTCGCGGCGTCCCGCGGTCCCACATAGGTGACCCCGCGCAAGGCCGGAATCTGCCCGGTGATCTCGCCCGGCAGGATCGAGTTCGCCACCGCCTTGCCGTCATCGCCCGTGACCGCGACGCGCTGGCCATAGGATTGCGCAGCCGCCCGTCCGAAACCCGAACCCAGCAGGATGCCGGCGGCGGCGAGGATCAGGCGACGGGAAACAGGCATGGGACACGTCCAGGGCATCGGGGTTCCGCTCCGGTCGCGCCGAAGCGAAGCGGGACCAGAACCAGGGAGGCGAGTCGGTTTGATGGCGTATCGGCGTGACGGTGGCGCTACCGCAGCCCCTTCGGCCGGTCGCCGGTCGCCCAGGCCAGCGCCTGCTCCAGGCGGTCATTGCCCCAGAACAACTCGCCGTCATCGGCCAGGAACGTGGGCGCCCCGTAGATCCCACGGGACCGCGCCTCCTCGACGCTGACCCGCAGCTTCGTCTTGTTGGCCTCCGCGGCAGCGGCGCGCACGGTCTGGGTCCCGTCGAGCCCGAGCGAATCGACGATCTGGGCCACTGCCGCGGGCTCCGCGATCGAGCGGCCCTCGGCGAAACTCGCGGTGAACACCGCCTTCGAGAACGGCACGAGCCAGTCCTGGTCCTGGCCCAGGATCGCCACTCGCACGGCACTGAGGCTGTTCTGCGGAAACTGCGCGGGGCGCGTCACCGGCGGCAGGCCGAGCCGTGCAGCCTCGCGCTCGACGTCCCGCCACATGTTCTTGCCCTTGGCCAGGTAGAGATTGAAGGGCGAGGTCGTCCAGCCCTGCGCCGCGAAGAGCGGCCCGACCAGGAACGGGCGCCACCGGATCGCCACGCCCGCCTCGGACGCCGCCGCCTCGACGCGCATCGCGGCGAGGTAGGAGTAGGTGGAGGCGAATTCGTACCAGAACTCCAAAATTGGCTGGCGCGCCATAGACTTCGCTTCTCCGATGCACTCTTGCGGCGATGACGACTGGCAACGCCCGCGCCATTTCTCGCACGGCCGCAAGGCCACCGTGAGGCGAAACGCGGCCGATCTCTCGCCATCAGAGCTACGCGCGAGACGGCGCGCCGGTTGCAGGCCGGTGACACCCGCGATAAGCCGCTGACGCCCCGCCTCAGTTCCGGAAGTCGCATGTCCGTTCCCGCGAAGAGCCCCGTGAAGAAGGTCGTGCTGGCCTATTCCGGCGGCCTCGACACATCGATCATCCTGAAGTGGCTGCAGACCACCTACGGCTGCGAGGTCGTGACCTTCACGGCCGATCTCGGCCAGGGGGAGGAGCTGGAGCCGGCCCGCCGCAAGGCGGAGCTGCTGGGCATCAAGCCCGAGAACATCTTCATCGAGGATCTGCGCGAGGAGTTCGTCCGCGATTACGTCTTCCCGATGTTCCGGGCGAACGCCGTCTACGAGGGCGTCTACCTGCTCGGCACTTCGATCGCCCGGCCGCTGATCGCCAAGAAGCAGATCGAGATCGCCGAGAGGGTCGGGGCCGACGCGGTCTGCCACGGAGCGACCGGGAAGGGGAACGATCAGGTCCGCTTCGAACTCGGCTATTACGCCCTGAAGCCGGATGTCACGGTCATCGCGCCCTGGCGCGAGTGGGACCTGCGCTCCCGAGAGCAGCTCATCGCTTTCGCCGAGCAGCACCAGATCCCGATCGCCAAGGACAAGCGCGGCGAGAGCCCCTTCTCGGTGGACGCGAACCTCCTGCACGCCTCATCCGAAGGCAAGGTGCTGGAGGATCCGGCGATCGAGGTGCCGGACTACGTCTACTCGCGCACCCTCTCCCCCGAGGAGGCCCCCGACCAGCCGACCGTCGTCACGATCGGCTTCGAGCGCGGCGACGCGGTCTCGATCGACGGGGAGGCGCTGTCGCCCGCGAACCTGCTGGCGAAGCTCAACGAACTCGGCCGCGCCAACGGCATCGGCCGGCTCGACCTCGTGGAGAACCGCTTCGTCGGCATGAAGAGCCGCGGCATGTACGAGACACCGGGCGGTACGATCCTGCTGCCGGCGCACCGCGCCATCGAATCGATCACCCTCGATCGCGGCGCCGCGCACCTGAAGGACCAGCTCATGCCGCAATACGCGGAGCTGATCTACAACGGCTTCTGGTTCTCGCCGGAGCGCGAGATGCTCCAGGCGCTGATCGACAAGAGCCAGGAGAAGGTCACCGGTACGGTGCGGCTGAAGCTCTACAAGGGCGGCGTCCACGTGATCGGCCGCGAGAGCCCGCACTCGCTCTACGACCAGGATCTGGTGACCTTCGAGGAAGGCGCCGTCGCCTACGACCACCGCGACGCGGCGGGCTTCATCAAGCTCAACGCGCTCCGGCTGCGCACCCTGGCACAGCGCAAGAAGCGCGAGGGCTGAGGCTCGCCGGGGCCCGCCGACGCCGCAGCGCGTCAGGCGGGCTGCCAGCCCGCAGCCGACCGCCGGAAGGCGCCGGGCCCGAGATCGGCGTAGCGCAGGAAGATCTGCAGGGCCGGCTGCAGCTCGCGATGGAGGCGCACCAGCCGCGCCTCCGAATCGTCGTCGTCGTTCGCGGCCGCCCCGGCCACCGCGGCGAGATGGCGTGTCATGGCGGCGGTGTAGGAGGCGTCTTCGCCGTAGGGCCGCTGCGGGTCGACGTGCGGAACACCCTGCGCCGCGTTCCAGCCGACGTTGAGCCGTGGGATCAAGGCAAGGTGCTCCGGAGTCACCGCGAAGGTGATGACGTCCGGCGTCTCGCCGGTCGCCGCATCCCGGAAAACGTCGCCGACCGCGCCCGGATCGAGCTTCGCCAAGCCATTGTGGTACTGGTATCGACCCGGCTTCAGCTGCGCGTTCTGAACGAAGACGGCGAGGCCGTCCTCGAGCGACCGGTGCTCCTCCTCGGCGCCCTCGTCGTCCCCGGTGACGTTGGCGATGTCGCCGTCGCGATCCAGGCTGCCATAGGGCGCCGCCGGGTGAACGGTCGGCGCCCCGGGCTCGGCGCCATCCCAGGCAACGACCATCCGGCGGATCAGGGCGATGCGCTCCAGGCTCAGGTCGTAGACGGCATCGCTCATCGTGTGTGGGTCCGCGTCCTCAGGGGGTGACGCTCCTCTTACAGACCGGATTCGGCCGTTGCTACCGCTGCCGACCCCGATGCTCTTTGAGTGAGCAGGCCCGGCCGAGGGATGTACCAAGCGGCTCGCCCAACTCTGCGAAGGCGGCTCCGCGTATGATCTGCTCACCGGTCCTCACCAGCGATCGCAGCCACGCCGTTCGCCTCGTGAAAGCGGGCACAGTTCCGGCCGACGTCCATCCAGCCGATATCGTGGAGATCGGGCGTTCGCGGGCGATTGTGCGGGAGGGGCACCAGTGGAAAGATCTGTTTCGGTATGAGCCGCGCGCCGGCGACGGATCGATTACAGAACCCGAGAAATTGCCCACGAATTGGCGTAAGATTTTCTGATTTTTGGGATATATACGATACAAATATTTGCATTAAAGCCGCAATGTCATATTGCTCACCGCATAATATCGACTCAATATAATGGCATAGCAATTCCTTGTCTTGAGCTTACGCCGGGGAAGTACCCGTACGACGCGGGAAATTCTCACGCCAAGCTGAGCGTCGGACTGCGATCACGCAATTCGTGGCTCGGCGCGAGGCAGCGCCCTTCGCCGACAAGGCGGCGGCCAATCATAGACCCGCTCGCGCCGAGCTGCAGAGGGCCGGCGCTCCCTGCAGCGCGTACGATACACAGATCGACGCGCCTAACGCGAACCCTTCGGACTTCAGACGGGCACGCAGCGCGCCCGGATTGAAAGCGGGATCGCCTATGGTTCGATCCGCCGCCGCTGAAGACCGGATTGCGGACTCGCGCCGATTGCGGACGGCGCGGCTGTCAGGGCGCACGGCACGGACGATGCCGCAACGCTCGGTCCGGGGCTCTGGACTCAGCCGGATCCGCACGACTGAAGCTCACCCGCTGTTGGCCAGGCATCCGTCCCGTCAGCGGCGGCCCCGGGACAGCCGACGATCGCGCCCCTGACCGGGACCGGGCCGCTACCGCCGCACGCAGCCGGTGAGCCCATCGATCTGACCCATCATGGCCTGGATCCGCGCGGCGCGGCGGCGCACGCCTGGAGAGGGGCGACCGGCGCTGCGGGTGATCGGATTGGGCAGGACGGCGGCGAGGAGGGCGGCCTCGTTCCGGGTCAGCCGGCTCGCGTCCTTGCCGAACCAGTGCCGGCTCGCCGCCTGCGCCCCGTAGATACCGTCGCCCCACTCGGCGACGTTGAGGTAGATCTCCATCATCCGGCGCTTGCCCCAGAGCGTGTCGAGCGCCAGCGCCAGCGGGATCTCGACCGCCTTGCGGATGTAGGACCGGCCCGGCCACAGGAAGACGTTTTTGACCGTCTGCATGGCGATGGTCGAGGCGCCGCGGCTCGGCGAATCCTCATCGTCGACCACGTCGCGGATCGCGCCGAAATCGACGCCGTGATCGAGGCAGAAGCGCTGATCCTCGGAGGCGATCACCGCCAGCGGCAGGACGGGCGCGATGCCCGAGAGCGGGACCGGATCGCGGCTCACCGGTTGAAGCGTCAACCACCGCCCGAGCATCAGGGTCGACGGCGGCATCACCGCGCTATAGACGAGCGCCAACGTCAGCGTGAGGACGAATCCGATCGCGGGGAGCAGGAGCAGCATCCCGACGATCCGGCGGACCGGGCGGGAGCGCCGCGGGCGCGCGAGCGGAAGGTCACGACCTGCCGTCTCTCGCCTGCGTCCCGCCCCATCCACCGTGAGTTCGTTCCCGCTCAACTGACGCTCGATTGGTTTCTAAGGCCAGGACCGGACGTAGCGCCCGATGACCCCGACCCCCTCAACGCAGGCACCGACCGGTTCGGTCAAGGCAGGCACGCCAGCCGTCGATTTTACCCACAGGTTGACGGAGGTCGCCGGGAAGGTCGAGACCTTCCTGGTCGAGCGCCTCGGACCGGACGTCGGCCCCGGCGAGATCGCACGGCCGTCCCGCCTGATGGAGGCCATGCGCCACGCGGTGCTCGGCGGCGGCAAGAGGCTGCGGCCGTTCCTCGCCATCGAGACGGCGCGGATGCTGGGCGGATCCGAAGCTGCGGCCCTCGCCGCCGGGGCGGGGGTCGAGCTGATCCATTGCTACAGTCTCGTCCACGACGATCTGCCGGCTATGGACGATGACGACATGCGCCGCGGCAAACCGACGGTGCACAAGGCCTATGACGAAGCCACCGCCATCCTGGTCGGCGACGCCCTGCAGACTTTGGCCTTCGAGATCGTGGCCGATCCGACCTGGCAGCCGGAGGCGCGGATCCGCGCCGACCTCGTCCTCGGCCTTGCCCGTGCCTCGGGCCTGGGCGGCATGGTCGGCGGCCAGCTTCTCGACCTCACCGCCGAGGGCCGGTTCGGCGTTGCCAACATGGACGTGGACGACACCCTGCGGATGCAGGCGATGAAGACCGGGGCGATCCTGGCCTTCTCGGTCGAGGCCGGCGCAATCGTCGGGGGCGCCGACGAGAGCCAGCGGGCCGCCCTGCTGCGCTACGGCCTCGCCCTGGGCCAGGCCTTCCAGATCGCCGACGACATCCTCGACCGGGAGGCCTCGCCGGAGGCCATGGGCAAGGCCACCGGCAAGGACAAGGATGCCGGCAAGGCGACGCTGGTCGATCGTCTCGGCATCGACGGCGCGCGCGCCGAATGCGACCGCCTCGTCGGCGTCTGCGAGGACGCGGTCTCGTCTTGGGGCGAGGGCGCACGCATCCTGCGGGACGCCGCCCGCTTCACGGTGGCGCGCAAGACCTGAGCGTTTCAGCAGTACCGTCCCCTGTCGGTTCGATCCGGGGGGCCGAGGAAGGCCGGACGGGTGAAGCCCCCGGCTCAGGCGCGGCGGCTTCGTCGGCCCAACGCGCCACCGCGAGAGCAGCACGGCGGCACAGTCCTGCGGGACGTGGGTACCCGTGGAGCTGCGGGCCTTGCGCCCGCAGCGCGCCGGCACAGAGCGGCACCGTTCCATTCGGATGCGGGGGAAGCGGACCCGCGCGGGCCGATCGCCGCTTGCGCGGACGTGGTCCGGTCTCGGTCTGTCGCGGCGCGGACCGGCTGTTCAGAGCCGGTTGTTCTTGTTGTGGACATCCAGGCACACGGCGGCGAGCAGTACGACGCCCTTGATCACCTGCTGCCAGTCGACGCCGATTCCCAGGATCGACATGCCGTTGTTCATGATGCCGATGATGAACGCGCCGATCACCACGCCCGACACCTTGCCGATGCCGCCGGCCGCCGAGGCGCCGCCAATGAAGCAAGCCGCGATCACGTCGAGCTCCAAGCCGACGCCGGCCTTCGAGTTCGCGGTGTTGAGCCGGGCGACGAAGATCATGCCGGCGAGGCCGGCGAGCGCACCCATATTGGCAAAGGTCAGGAAGGTGAGGCGCTCGGTCTTGATGCCGGAGAGGCGGGCTGCCTTGATATTGCCGCCCAGCGCATAGATCCGGCGCCCGATCGTCGTCCGCGTGGTGACGAAGCCGTAGAGCATCACCAGCGCCAGCAGGACGAGCAGGACGTTGGGCAGGCCCCGATAGGCACTCATCTGCCACGCGAAGGCAAGGATGAGGACGGCGGTCACACCGTTGCGGCCGATGAAGCTCGCCAAGCTCTGCGCCGCCTCTCCGGTCCTCACCTGCGCCTGCCGCCGCCGCCAGTTCAAACCGACCAGCGAGGCGACGAAGACAAGCGCGATCAGGAGGGACGTCGCGGGTCCGGCGAAGTTGGAGAGGAAGCCCTTGGCCAGCAGCTGGAACACCTCCGGAAAGGGGCCGATGGAGGTGCCCTGCAGCAGCACCTGGGTCAGGCCTCGAAACACCATCATTCCGGACAGGGTGACGATGAAGCTCGGTATGGCGAGATAGGCCACGAAGTAGCCCTGCAATCCGCCGATGACCGCGCCGACCGCGAGGCACAGCACGGAGGCGGAGAGCGGGTCGAAACCGAAGCGGACCATCAACAGCGCTGCGAGCGCGCCGACGAAGCCGACCACGGATCCGATCGACAGATCGATGTGGCCGGCCACGATGACGAGCAGCATCCCGAGCGCCATCACGACGACGTAGCTGTTCTGCAGGATGAGGTTCGTCAGGTTCAGCGGCTGGAACAGGACGCCGCCGGTGGCGACTTCGAAGAACACCGTGATCAGCGCCAGCGCGAAGAGCAGCCCGTAGGTCCGCAACTGCGCCATCGGCAGCCGGCCGCGTCGGCCCCGCGGCTCGCTTGCGGCCGTGTCGCCGCCAACGTCGCCGCCGGGAAGCATGGACTTGCTCATCGTGATGTCGGTCATCCGTTCAGGCCCTTGGAGCGCATGATCGCGCGCATGATCGCTTCCTGGCTGGCCTCGGCGCGCGAGAACTCGGCGACGAAGCGTCCCTCGTTCATGACGTAGATGCGGTCGCAGAGGCCGAGCAGCTCCGGCATCTCCGAAGAGATCATCAGGACACCGCGCCCGTCTTCGGCCAGTTCGTTGATGATGCTGTAGATTTCGTACTTGGCGCCGACATCGATGCCCCGGGTCGGCTCGTCGAGGATCAGCACCTTGGGCTGGGTGAACAGCCACTTGCTCAGCACGACCTTCTGCTGGTTGCCGCCGGACAGATTGACGGTCTGCTGCGTCACCCCGAAGGAGCGGATGCGCATCTTGGTGCGATAGCCGCCGGCGACCCGCTGCTCGGCCTCCTCGTCGATCACCGTCGCGGTGGAGATTTTCGGAAGGTTCGCCAAGGTCGTGTTCCGGGCGATGTCCTCGCCCAGCACGAGCCCGAGCTGCTTGCGGTCCTCGGTCACGTAGGCGATGCCCGCAGCGATCGCCCGATCGATCGTCGAGACGTCGACTTCGGCGCCGTCGATCCGGACGGTGCCGCGGACGCCCTGACCGTAGGAGCGGCCGAAGAGGCTCATGGCGAGTTCCGTTCGGCCCGCGCCCATCAGGCCGGCGATCCCGACGATCTCGCCCCTGCGCAGGGTCAGGCTGACGTCGCGCACCACCGCGCGATCGCCGTGAAGCGGGTGGTGAACGGTCCAGCCGCAGACCTCCATCAGAAGGTCGCCGATCCGCGGCGTCCGCACCGGATAGCGGTTCTCCAGCGTGCGACCGACCATGGCCCGGATGATGCGGTCCTCATCGACCGCGCCGCTGCGGCAGTCGAGGGTCTCGACGGTGGTGCCGTCGCGCAGGACGGTGATCCGGTCGGCCACCTTCGCGATCTCGTTGAGCTTGTGGGAGATCAGGATCGAGGCGATGCCCTGCGCCTTGAAGCGCAGCAGAAGCCGCAGCAGGGCTTCGCTGTCCGTCTCGCTGAGGCTCGCAGTCGGCTCATCGAGGATCAGCAGCTTGACCTCCTTGGAGAGCGCCTTGGCGATCTCCACGAGTTGCTGCTTGCCGACACCGAGATGGGTGACGAGGGTGTCGGGGCTCTCATCGAGGCCCACCATCGCCATCAGCTCACGCGCCCGGGCGGAAACCCGGCCCCGGTCGATGATCCCGAAGCGGGCCGGCTCGTTGCCGAGGAAGATGTTCTCGGCGATCGACAGATAGGGGACCAGGGCCAGTTCCTGGTGGATGATGACGATTCCGAGGCGCTCGCTGTCGGAGATGTTCCGGAACTGGCCGGGCCGGCCCTCATAGGTGATGCAGCCCGCGTAGGATCCGTGGGGATAGACGCCGCTCAGAACCTTCATCAGCGTCGATTTCCCGGCACCGTTCTCGCCAACGAGGGCGAGGATCTCGGCGGGCTCGACGGTGAGGTTGACGTCGTCGAGGGCCTTCACGCCGGGGAAGGTCTTGGAGATTCCCCGCATTTCGAGGACGGGCTGCATGCGACGCCTACCAGCTCGGACTGCACCTTCGGCCCCCGCGCCGGCTCGTGCGGCGCGAGGATGGGAATCGCCGGAGCCGGCGGGCTCCGGCCAGGCTTCGATCACTTGAGCTGGTCGAGGCTGTAGTAGCCCGTATCGACGAGGGCCGATTTCCAGTTGGCCTTGGTGACGATCACCGGCGTCAGCAGGTAGGACGGGACGATCTTCTTGCCGTTGTTGTAGGTCTTCACGTCGTTGACCTCGGGCTGCTGGCCAGCCTCGATGGCGTCGATCATCGCCACCGTCACTTTCGCCAGATCCCGGGTGTCCTTGAAGATCGTGGCCGTCTGCTCGCCCGCGATGATCGACTTGACCGATTGCAGCTCGGCATCCTGGCCGCTGACCACCGGCAACGTCACACCGCCGGACCCGTAGCCCACGCTCTTGACCGAGGAGAGGATGGCCGTGGAGATGCCGTCATAGGGCGACAGCACGGCATCGAGATGCGCGGTGCCGTAATAGGCCGAGAGCAGGTTATCCATCCGGGCCTGGGCAGTCGCCGGATCCCACCGCAGGATCGAGACCTTGTCCATTCCGAACTGGCCCGAGCGGACCACGAGCTTCTTCGAATCCAGGTAGGGTTTCAGCACCGACAGGGCGCCGTCGTAGAAAAAGTATGCGTTATTGTCGTCGGGCGAACCGCCGAACAGCTCGATGTTGAAGGGCCCCTTGCCCTCCTTCAGTCCGAGGGCGTCGACAATCGACGTGGCCTGCTGAACGCCTACCTTATAGTTGTCGAAAGTCGCATAGTAATCAACGTTCGGCGTTCCCTTGATCAGCCGGTCATAGGCGATGACGGTGACGCCCCGTTCATGCGCCTTGGCCAGGACATCACTCAGGGTCGTGCCGTCGATGGAGGCGACCACCAAGATCTTTGCCCCCTTGGTGAGCATGTTCTCGATCTGGGCGAGCTGCGTCGGGATGTCGTCGTCCGCGTATTGCAGGTCGGGTTTGTAGCCTTTGGCCTTCAGCAATCGGACGATGTTGTTGCCGTCGTCGATCCAGCGCTGGGAGGATTTCGTCGGCATGGCGACACCGATGGGATCGCTGCCCGCGGCCTGTGCCGATGTCACGGCGAGCGCCCCCAGAAGCGCAGCACTCAGGATTGACGGTCCGGAGCGCAATTTCTTCTTGGCTATCCCGGAAATCCACTGCTTGACGATCATGATTTTCCCCCTTCTTATCGTTATATTTATCCGATCAAATTGACGATCTCGCTTTGCCGAGATCGCGAAATACGAACTCAACGAACCGTTTTATTGTCACAAACGCCGATGCAACCGGACGTCCACTGCGATACAGCCGACATGTGGCGCGAGAAACGGCTGCACATATCTATTCGCCGGGCCCATTGAGACTTTTTAACTGGACATCGGGCTCTTCAAAAGGTCGCCTCCCGGAACCGCCGACGTCAGCGCGCGAGACGCGCGATCTCCTCTCCTATGGAATTGGCTGCATCCAACCCGTTTTTCGTGACCTATTTGTATGAGTTATGAATTGGGCCGTCAATCGGCCCGCCTGGCTTTGCGCGTCAAAAATACGTGGCTGTGCCGGGCGCGAGAGCCTTGCGCGGCAGGTCGAGTATCAGGGCGCTGACGGCCGCCTCTCGGCCGCGATCGGGCGACCATCGGACACGACGAGGTCGCCTGTCGGGGTCACCGCTTCGCTGTCGCCGTGCTGGGCGGCATCCCGATCGGACAGGAGAAGATTGCGACGACGTGATCGGCCCGGCCGGCTCGCCGGATCGATTCAGGGTTCGCCTTCATGCGCAACGCGCTGTGCGTGCTTCGCGCGATCAGCGACGTTCCGGCGGCCGCGATCGCGATCCGCCCCTGGAACGAGGCTCGACCATGGGGCCGCGGAGCGACCGGCGCGACCATGTCCGGTCGGTTCCGGGCGTAGCGCTGCAAACGCACCGCAGGAGGCGTACCTGGACAGCACCGGCATGACCGGGGCCGCCCATCGACGGCGGCCGACCGTCGCGAATCCGGGGCGGCTCAGCCGCGCCCGACGAACGGCATCTTGGTGGCCATGATCGTCATGAACTGCACGTTCGCCTCCAGCGGCAGGCTCGCCATCGAGAGCACCGCCTGACCCACATGGTCGGGATCCATCACCGCCTCGGCACGCAGGGAGCCGTCCGCCTGCGGGACACCGGCCTTCATCTTTCCGCCCATGGGCGTGTCGGCATTGCCGATGTCGATCTGTCCGCAGGCGATGTCATAGGCGCGCCCATCGAGGGAAGTCGCCTTGGTCAGCCCCGTCACGGCGTGCTTGGTCGCCGTGTAGGCGATGGAATTCGGCCGGGGCGCGTGCGCCGAGATCGAGCCGTTGTTGATGATCCNGCCGCCCCGGGGATTCTGATCGCGCATGATCCGAAAGGCATGCTGC
>NZ_BACT01000940.1:0-8433 GCF_000333255.1 Methylobacterium sp. B1
GTGATCGTTGCCCGACCCGCCGGAGATGGTGTCGTTACCCTCGCTGCCGGAGACGGTGTCGTCACCCTTTCCGCCGTAGAGGTGGTCGTTACCCGACCCGCCGGAAATGGTGTCGTTGCCCTTGCCGCCGTAGAGGTGGTCGTTGCCCGACCCGCCGGAAATGGTGTCGTTGCCCTTGCCGCCGGAGACGGTGTCGTCGCCCTTTCCGCCGTAGAGGTGATCGTTGCCCGACCCGCCGGAGATGGTGTCGTTACCCTTGCCGCCGGAGACGGTGTCGTCACCCTTTCCGCCGTAGAGGTGGTCGTTACCCGACCCGCCGGAAATGGTGTCGTTGCCCTTTCCGCCGTAGAGGTGGTCGTTGCCCGACCCGCCGGAAATGGTGTCGTTGCCCTTGCCGCCGGAGACGGTGTCGTCACCCTTTCCGCCGTAGAGGTGGTCGTTGCCCGACCCGCCGGAGATGGTGTCGTTGCCCTTGCCGCCGGAGACGGTGTCGTCACCCTTTCCGCCGTAGAGGTGGTCGTTACCCGACCCGCCGGAGATGGTGTCGTTGCCCTTGCCGCCGGAGACGGTGTCGTCACCCTTTCCGCCGTAGAGGTGGTCGTTACCCGACCCGCCGGAGATGGTGTCGTTGCCCTTGCCGCCGGAGACGGTGTCGTCGCCCTTTCCGCCGAAAACGGTGTCGTCGCCCTTTCCGCCGTAGAGGTGGTCGTTACCCGACCCGCCGGAGATGGTGTCGTTGCCCTTGCCGCCGGAGACGGTGTCGTCACCCTTTCCGCCGTAGAGGTGGTCGTTACCCGACCCGCCGGAGATGGTGTCGTTGCCCTTGCCGCCGGAGACGGTGTCGTCGCCCTTTCCGCCGTAGAGGTGGTCGTTGCCCGACCCGCCATAGACGGTGTCGTTGCCCTTGCCACCGTAGACGGTGTCGTTGCCGCCGCCGCCGTAGATGGTGTCATTGCCGCCGCCACCGTAGATAGTGTCGTTGCCGCCGCCACCGTAAATGGTGTCGTCGCCAGGGGTTCCGAAGATCTTAGCCATGTCCGTTGCTCCGTTTGATGGTGGACGGTGCCTTGCCGCCCTGAGGCTTATCTGTGAAACGCAGAGATTATCCTGCGATCCGTGAGACTCGATCTGGGGATGACCCGTCGAAGTCGCCCTTCTTTTACGATGCTGTCGGGACGGATACCGTGATGAAGATCACGCTGAACTCTTCAGTGACGGATCGGGCGTTATTTCTGGCCGACATGCGTGTTGCTGAAACGGGCCGTGGCCTCATGCCGACGGCACCGTTCGGGTGCATCGCCCTCAGCGCCCATCGAGGAAGCTTTTGCCGTAAGTCTGTTCCACGGACCGCCACTTCACGCCCAAAGCGCCGCTCGGTCCCCGCGACGAAAGCGCGGCCTTCGACAACACCTACGCATTGCCTCGGACTACGATATACGGCACGACACGATTTTGTATTTTTGTAATATCATAACAAGTCTTGGCAATACAGCATCATGCCGGTTCGCTGCGGGGGCTTGAACAGACGTCACTTTTCCCCTCTCCGTTGAATTTTACATGCATGGAAGTGGATCGCAGGGCGGTCGGACGTCCGAAAGAGCCAGCGCTGGCTCGCTGGCCGGTCGAAGTCCCGTTCGCTTCGGAAGCGCGCCCGACGTCGCGCACGCGCGTCAAACGCCCGTCGACGCTCTCACGACAGTGCCGAGAAGGCATCGGTCACGCCCGTGATTTTCCTCGCGTATGCCGCTCGGGAGATGCGGCGGTCTCTTCGCCGACCGCTCTGCTGTCGGCCGGAATCAATCGACTTGACCATCTTGTGCGGGGCGAGACGGCGCGGCAGCGGGCTGGGCAATGCCGTCAGACCCGCAGTCCCGGTCGTCTATCCGCACTGCGGCCTCGCCGGGGCTCGCCGCTTCCGGTTCACGCCAGGTCCGGACCTGAACTCGGCATCGGCGCGGAGGCGGACCGGCATCTCGCAGCACGGTGTCGCCAGAGGTTGCAGCGTGCGACTGCTAGTCCATCGCAGATCGCCGCCACGACGGCCATCCCGAGCATGCCTTCGCCAACAAGGCGCGGGCGGCACGGATAACCGAACCGCCCGCTCGCAGGACTTTCTACGGTGTCGAAGTCGGCTCCCCGCGTCTCCACCGGAAGCCTGACGATGTCAGGCACTCTCCTTCACGATGTGCATCGGCGGATGGTGCGCCGCCGCGCGACCAGGACCGGCATCGGTCCGAACGGTCTTCACCTCGCCGCCTGACGGATCCCGGATCTTGCGGAGCACTTCGTCCTTGGTCCCGAAAGCCGTGAGTTGGCCGCCCTCGATCGTCAGCATCAGGTCGACGGCCGTCAAGGCACTCATCCGGTGGGCCACGATAATGACGATGCCGCCGCGGGCCCGAACGCTGAGAATCGCCCGGGTCAAGGCAGCGTCTCCCTCGCCGTCGAGGTTGGCGTTCGGCTCATCGAGGACGAGGAGGAAAGGAGAGCCGAAGAGGGCGCGGGCGAGGCCGATGCGCTGGCGCTGGCCGCCCGACAGGCCCGTGCCACCGTCACCCAACACCGTATCGTAGCCCTCTGGCAGGCTCTCGATCAGCGGGTGGACACCCGCCTGCCGCGCGGCCTCTTCGATTTCGGCACGGTCCGCCTGGGGCGCGAAGCGGGCGATGTTCTCTGCCACCGTGCCGGCGAACAGCGAGACCTCTTGCGGAAGGTATCCGACGTGGCGTCCGAAATCCGCGGCCTGCCATTGCGAGATCGGCACGGTGTCGAGCCAGACCGTTCCTCTGGCCAGGGGCAGGATGCCGACCAGCGCTCGCACGAGGGTCGACTTGCCCGACCCGCTCGGGCCGGTGACGGCGAGCGCTTGCCCGGCCTTCAGGCTGAACTGCACCTCCTTGACCGTCAGGCGCGTGCTGCCGGGAGGGGCCACGCTCACGCCCTCCACCTTGAGCACGTGCATCGGTGCCGGCAGGGTGGAGGTGTTCCGCGTGGCCGACGCCTTAGTCACCGTTTCGGCGAGCCGGCTCCAGCTCTGCTGCGCAGCGATGACACCTTTCCAGTTCGCAATCGTCGCATCGAGCGGCGCCAGGGCGCGGCCGAGCAGGATCGATGAGGCGATGATGATGCCGGGCGAACTCTCGCCGCGGATCACCAGATAGGCGCCGAGCGCCAGGACGCCCGACTGCAGCGCCATCCGGGCTGCCTTCGAGACGGCGCTCGAGGCACCCGCGACGTCGCTCATGCGCTGCTGCGCCAGGAGGTACTGGGCGTGGGCATCGTGCCACCGGGCCGCGAAGTGGCCCTGCATGCCCATCGCGATCAGGACGTCGGCGTTGCGGCAACTGGCGTCCGTCACGCCGCTCCGGCGCTGGCCGTGCTCGGTCGCGACTTTCGACGGTCCGCGCGTGAGGCGGTCCGCGACGAGAGTGATCACGACGAGGAGGAGCGCGCCCGAGACGGTAGTGAAGCCGATCAGGGGATGAAACAGGAAGCAGATGATGAAGTAGAGCGGCATCCAGGGCAGGTCGCAGAGCGCCGTCGGTGCCGAGCCTCCGAGGAAGCCGCGCACCTGATCGAGATCCCGCAGCGGCATCTGCCCGTTGGCGGGCGCTCCGCTCTCCACAGGACCACGCACCAGCGCCGCGAAGACGTGCGGACTCAGGCATTCATCGAGGACGGCGCCGATCCGGCTCAGGATGCGGCCCCTGAGCGCCTCAAGGGCACTCTGGAAGGCGTAGAGCATCAGAGCCAGGAGAACGAGACCCACGAGGGACGGCACCGACCGGCTCGGGAGAACACGGTCGGAGATCAGCAACATGAAGAACGAGGCTGTCAGGTACAGGATGTTGAGGAGGCCGCTGGTGACGATGAGGCTGGCCAGGGCCGAGCGGCAGCTCGACAGTGCCGCACCGAGTTCGAGGGAAGCGGGTTTCATCGCACATCGTCCCTCTTCTGGATGGTCTGGCCGAACGAGCCCGGCATGGCGCCGGTTCGTGGAGTTCGCGTGCACGCAACCGGCCCGGATGCCTGAAACTGCGATCGACCGGGCCGGAAATCCGTGAGCAGGCTCACACAGGGATGGTTCGGGGCGGGGCGGGCCGGTCTGCGGTGTCGACCGGTCAGCCTCGTCCAGGCACTGTCAGGCGGCCATCGGGCACTTGGCGGCCGAACGCGACGCCTTCCGGTCCGTGCGCGGAACGAGCAACTGCTCGGGGCGCCGCCGCTTGGCCCTCTCGAACAGCGCGTAGGTGCGGTTCACGTAATTCGTGACGCCGCTGAGGTCGTCGATGTAGCGCTGCACCGGCGGCGTGATCTCCGCCTCCACAAGGCGCGTCGGCTTCGAGGGATCAAGGGTGTCGAAGCGAACGTAGAACCAGGGCTGGCCGCGGCGCAGGATCAGGTTCTTCGACGTATCGTGCCACTCGAACGCCCACATCAGGGGGCGCGGCCAGATGTGGACTGGGAAGCGGCCGCTGATCAGCGTCCCTGGAAGCGGCTCGGCTTGGTAGTCGAGGAATGGCGGCAGCTGGTTGATGTAGGCGACTTCGTCCGAGAGGAAGAGATAGGGCGTGATGATCTGAAGGATCGGTCGCTTCGGATGGCGCCATTCGGCCGGGTTCACGACGCTCACCATCTGACCGATCTGCTGGGGGCGGATCGTGCTGCGCGCGCCGTCCACGTTTTCCAGGACCGGCGCACGGCCCTCTTCCAGGCTGATGCGTAGATGGAGGTCGACGGGGCATCGGATCACGATGTGACGGGCGTCGAAATCGATTGCTGCGGGGCAGCCCTGGACCGACTTGGCCGATGCGGCCCGGCCGAGGTCCCGCCGGAACGGCTCCGGGTCGTCCCAGATCATGGCTGCCTTGGTATCGGCGATGGTCCAGCCCACCTCGGTGACCCGCTTGGACGACTGCGCCCGGAGTCTCCTCTTCAAGAATTCGAACATGACCGGTCTCCTCGGGTAGGCTTCGGCGATTGCATCGCGGCGGCGGTCTCGCGCCTGCCGCCCGTCGTTGGATCGATATGAACCGGCACTCCCGCGGCGAACTGTGATCGGGATCACGCCCGCTTCGCTGTTTCCGGCGGTCAATAGGTTTCGGTCCTGCCAGGCCGTGCCGACCCGCGACGCCGACCCGGCCGACGGCAATGGGAGACCCCTTGCGCGATCCGATCGGCATGGCGCAGCGGCCGTCGCTCCGCACGGGAAAACCGGTCCTTGCTGGCCTGGGCGACCTGCGCGCGGAACCGGGCCGACCGTCACCGTCGGTCGCGTTTCCCGACGCCCGTCCGACGCACCCGACTCGGTGATCTCGCTCACAGTCGCCGGCCCGGGCGGGTGGAACATTCAGGGCCTGAACAGCAGCAGGTGACCTGCATCTGAGGCCGCCGGATCCCCTTGGGGGCCGCGCGCCGCCACCGCACAGGGAATCCGAACGATGGAAGTCGAAACCCTCGAACGTCCCGCGTCCCTGAAGGTCTGGCACGCCGGAGCGGCCCGCTTCCTCTCACGGTATCCCGTGCAGTTCGCCAGCCTGCGCGAAGCGATCGCTGCGGCGGCCGCCGTCCTGGCCCATCCCGACCGGCAACCCTGGATCGTCACCGCGGACGGTGACCTGCTGCCGCCGAATTGGATCAGCGGTAGCCTCAAGCGCGCCGTTCCGGCTGGCGCCGGCAGCCGCGAAGCCCGCTGTTCCTCGCAGGGCGAGGTCGCCGCACGTTTCGGCGTCTCGCCCGGGAAGGGCAGGGCGATCCCCCTCGGATCCGCCTGAGACCATCACGTCGAACTTCCATGAAAGTGAGCCGATCATGCGAGCGTCGCGCGTCTTCGCCTGCCTCCTCGTGACGATCCTCGGGTCGACGCGAGCAAGTGCCGATCCTCTTCGATTGCAGCTTCCGCTCGCCTGCGAACCGGGCCGAACCTGCTTCGTCCAGTACTACGTTGATCGCGAACCCGGTCCCGCGGCCCGCGATTTCACGGCGGTTCGCAGACCTACGATCGGCATGACGGCACGGACTTCCGCCTTCCTTCCTCCGTCGCCGCAGCGGGTCCGCTCGGAGCCGTGCGGGCGGCAGCCGCCGGCACCGTGCTCCGCATCCGCAACGACGCGCCCGACGTCTCGGTTCGCGAGACCGGGATGGCGAAGGTCGCGGGCGTCGAATGCGGAAACGGTCTCGTGATCGCGCATGCGGATTCGTACGACACCCAGTATTGCCACCTGGCCCAGGGTAGCTTGACGGTGCGGCCCGGCGAGGTCGTGACGGCCGGTCAGGTCATCGGTCACGTCGGCCTCTCCGGCGCAACGGAGTTTTCGCATCTCCATTTCACCGTTCGCCGGGCCGGTCGCCCCGTCGATCCCTTCGCGATCGAGGGTTCAGCCCAGATCGGCCGCGACGCGAGCCTCTGGGATGAATCGCTCGGGGCGAGCCTTCGCTACCGCTCCGGAACGGTCCTCAATTCCGGCTTCTCGGACGGCCCCGTGACGATGGAGGCCGTCGAGGCCGACGCCGCCAGGCCCCTCGGTGCACGCGCGGAGAGCCTCGTCGCTTGGGTCCGGGCGATCAGTCTCGAGGTCGGCGACGTGCAGCGACTTGTCGTCCGGGCTCCGGACGGACAGATTCTCGCTGAGAACCGCTTGTCGCCGCTCGCCAATCCACGCGCGCAATCTCTGGTCTTCACCGGGAAGCGGCGTCCGGCCGAGGGCTTTCGCGCGGGGACCTACGAGGCGACCTACGAGGTCGTGCGCGCCGGCCGGGTCGTCATCGTACACCGCTTCGTCGCGCCCCTCCCGTAGCGCGCCGCCGGGATCGGACCCGGCTCCCCTCTGTGACCTGTCTCACGGACCCGCGGCACGCGCGTACGACAACATCTCCTCCGGTCGAGACCGCTCCAACCCGCCGTCCCCGTCCGCTGCGCACCCGCCCGTTGCGTCGGGCTGTCATCACCGCTTCACACCCCAGGGGGGACAGGATGCCCACCGCAATTCCGATGCGCGTCGTACCAGAGCACGCGTCACCGCCCCTCGGTCACGCGTCCCGGGCGGCGATCCGACGGCAGGTCCGCGTCACCGCCCTGTTGGTCATGACGCTCGTCGGCGGCGTCGGCGGGTGGGCAAGCTTCACGCAGATCGGCGGCGCGGTCATCGCGTCCGGAAGGCTCGTGGTCGAGAGCGACGTGAAGAAGGTTCAGCATCCGATCGGCGGGATCGTCGGCGAGCTGCGCGTGCACGAAGGCGACCACGTCAGGTCCGGCGACATCCTGGTGCGGCTCGACGAGACGCAGTCACGGGCAATCCTCGACACCGTTCTCCGCGCGATGGATGCGCTCGCGGCCAAGCGGACGCGCGAGGAGGCGGAGCGCGACGGCGACATCGCCCTTAATTTCCCGTCCGATCTCCAGGCCCGGGCCTCCTCGGACGACGCGGCCGCGCGCCTCATCGACAGCGAGACACGCTTGTTCCTCGCGCGCGGAAAGGCGCGACAGGGTCGCAAGGCTCAGCTGCGCGAACGCATCGCCCAGCTCAGCCAGGAGATTGCCGGGATCAACGATCAGATGACCGCGAAGACGCGGGAAGTCTCCGCGGTGGACCAAGAGCTGAAGGGAATCCGCGAGCTCTGGCAGAAGAACCTGGTCCAGCTTCCCCGCCTCACTTCCCTGGAACGCGAAGCTGCGCGACTGGAGGGGGATCGCGGCCGTTTCGCCGCTTCGATCGCGCAGACCAAGGGCAAGATCAACGAGGTCGAGCTGCAGATCATGCAGGTCGATGAGGACATGCGGAACGAGGTGAGCAGGGATCTGACCGAGATCCGGAGCAAGTGGGCGGAATACGAGGAGAAGCGGACAGCCGCCCTCGATCAGCTCCGGCGCACTGATCTTCGGGCGCCGCAGGATGGCGTCGTTCACCAGATGACCGTGCACACGGTGGGCGGGCTCGTGACCCCCAACGAACCCGCGATGCTGATCGTCCCCGAGTCCGACGAGCTCGCGGTCGAGGTCCGGGTGGAGCCCAAAGATATCGATCACGTGCAGATCGACCAGCTCGCGACCCTGCGCTTCTCGGCGCTCAATCAGCGCACGACGCCCGAGATCAGCGGGCTCGTGGATCGCGTCGCGGCCGACGTGACGCAGGATCCGAAGACAGGCCTGAGCTTCTACAAGGCGCGTATCCGGGTCTCCGATACCGAGCGCGCGCGTCTGGGCGAGATCCGGCTCGTGCCCGGCATGCCGGTCGACGCCTTTCTCAAGACCGGTGACCGCACGGTGCTGTCATATCTGACGAAGCCGCTGATGGATCAGATCAGCAAAGCTTGGCGAGACCGATGAGCGTCCCGCTGCCGATGGCTCCAGACGGTTCGGGGCGCCAAGGAACGAAGGCTCCGGTCCGCCCGGGGTGAGAAGTCCGGGCAGCCGCGCGTGCTGGCCTGAGCGCC
>NZ_BACT01000939.1:0-6817 GCF_000333255.1 Methylobacterium sp. B1
CTATCAAATGGATCCTGCGAACGGTCGGAAAGCACTTCTGGAATCTATGCTCGACGAAACTGAGGGAGCCGACCTGCTATGGTCCAAGCCGGGTCTACCCTATCTTGACGTGCTCACACGGTTACGGGACCGCACGTTGCTGCCGCTCGTCTGCTATCAAGTCGGTGGCGAATACGCGATGATCAAGTTCGCGGCCGATGCCGGTGCTCTCGACGAAGCGGTAACGGTTTATGAAAGCCTCCTATCGATGAAGCGCGCAGGCGCGGATTTGATCGTAAGCTATTATGCCCGACGTGCCCTGCGAGAGAATTGGATAAATCCTTAGAGCATCGCGTTGGCAAAAACTTGCTTACCTACGCAGCACAGGCGGCAGTCGAAGATACAATGTGGTTCGATTCCATATAGTAGCAACTCGCCCCCAAGGCCCTCTTCCCCGAGCAGGGGCTGAAGCCCGGCGAGGATTACAAGCTCATCTATTCGGGCGGGCACGACAAGTCGGCTTTGGGCGTCGGCACTGGCGACTACGACGCCGCCCCGGTGGCCTCGGACGTGTTCTACCGGATGGTCGCCCGCGGCACGATCAAGGGCGACGATTACCGGGTGATCTACACGAGCGAGAAGTTCCCGACCTCGGGCTTCGCCTATGCCCACGATCTCAAGCCGGACCTCGCCGAGAAGCTGAAGCAGTGCTTCTACGATTTCCGCTTCCCACCCGACATGGTGAAGGATTTCGAGGGCGACGACCGGTTCGCGCCGATCACCTACCTCAAGGACTGGGCGATCGTCCGCAAGGTCGCGGAGGAATCGGGCACGCCGTACAACAAGGTCGCCTACGAGCGTGAGGCCGCCCGCGAGGCCGAGGCCGCCCGCAAGAAGGCCGCGGACGCGCCCAAGCCGTGATGCAGGCTGTGACGGCGGGAAGCGCGATGCGCGCGGTCAAGGACGGACCCGACGGCGATCCCCGGGCGGAGGATCCCCGCGCCCTGGTGATCCGCGGGCTGACCAAGGAATACCGGCCCGGCCAGCCGGTCCTGAAGGGCATCGACCTCGTGGTGCCCGGCACCGGGCTCACGGCGATCATCGGGCCGTCCGGCACCGGCAAGAGCACCCTGATCCGCTGCATCAACCGGCTGGTCCAGCCGACCGCGGGGGAGATCCTGTTCCGCGGCGAGGACCTCGCCCGGCTCTCCGGCCCCGCCCTGCGCCGGGCGCGCCGCCGGATCGGGATGGTGTTCCAGGAGTACAACCTGGTCGAGCGCCTCTCGGTGATGGAGAACCTGCTCTGCGGCCGCCTCGGCTACGTGCCGGCGTGGCGCGCGTGGCTGCGCCGCTTCCCCGAGGCGGACATCGCCCGCGCCTTCGACCTCCTCGACGCGGTCGGCCTGTCGGGCTTCGCCACCCGCCGGGCCGACGCCCTGTCGGGCGGCCAGCGCCAGCGCGTCGGCATCGCCCGGGCGATCATGCAGGAGCCCGAGATCGTGCTCGCCGACGAGCCGACCTCGTCCCTCGATCCGAAGAGCTCCGTGGAGATCATGGAGATCCTGTCCCGGCTCGCGGCCGAGCGCGGCGTGCCGGTGGTGGTCAACATCCACAACGTGGCGCTCGCCCAGCGCTTCGCGGCGCGGATCGTCGGCATGTCGGGCGGGCACGTGGTCTATGACGGGCCGCCCGACCGGCTGAGCGAGGCCGACCTGCGCGGCATCTACGGCGGCGAGAACTGGCTCGAATGATTCCGACCGCCCGACCGGCCTCCTCCGACGCCGCCGGCCGCGTCGCGTTCCGGCCCAACTGGACCGCCCGCGCCGGCTGGGCGCTCCTCGCCCTCTACGCGGTCTACGCGGCGACCCAGCTCGGCTTCTCGCCCGAGCGCTTCGCCGGCGGCCTCGCCCACGGGCAGCAGTTCCTGGCCCGGATGTTCCCGCCGAACTTCTCCCGCTGGGAGCTGATCCAGTCGGGCATCCTCGAGAGCCTGCAGATCGCCGTGATCGCGACGGTGATCGGCATCGCGGTCGCCCTGCCGATCGGCTTCCTGGCGGCCCGCAACCTGATGCCGCCCTGGGTGACGTGGCCGACCCGCATCCTGATCGCGCTCTGCCGGTCGTTCCACCCGATCATCGTGGCGATCCTGTTCGTGAAGGCGATCGGCTTCGGGGCGCTCGCCGGCGTCATGGCGCTGATCGTCGCCTCGGTGGGCTTCATCGCCAAGCTGTTCGCCGAGGCGATCGAGGAGATCTCCCTGAAGCAGGTCGAGGCGGTGCGGGCGACCGGTGCCGGCTTCCTGTCGACCCTGATCATGGGCGTGCAGCCGCAGGTTCTGCCGCGCTTCATCGGCTTCGCCACCTACCAGCTCGATTCCAACCTGCGGAACTCCACCATGGTGGGCATCGTCGGCGGCGGCGGTATCGGCGCGACGCTGTTCACCGCCTACCAGCGCTTCGACTTCGACGTCGTGCTGGCGATCCTGATCGTCATCGTCGCCCTGATCATGGTGGCCGAGATCGTCTCCGGCTGGGCCCGCAAGGTGTTCCAGTGAGCGTCGCCCTCGCCCCCGCTACCGCCGGCCCGCGCCACTGGCAGCGCTTCCCCCTGTGGAAGCGGCTGGCGCGGCTCGCCTTCACGCTCTGCGCGGTGGCGGCCTTCGTGGCGAGCCTGCGCACCATCGAGGTGATCCCGGAATTCCTCTACGACGCCCCCGAGCAACTGGCCGACCTGTTCGGCCGGATGTGGCCGATGGATGCCGGCTATGTCGGGCCGACCCTGCGGGCGCTGGTGGAGACGCTCCACATCGCGACGCTCGGCACCCTGATCGCCATCGCGATCGCGGTGCCGATCGGGCTGATGGCGGCCCGCAACGTCACGCCCAACCGCGCGCTGAACCTGTTCGCGAAGTTCGTGTTCGTGACCTCGCGCTCGGTGAATTCCCTGGTCTGGGCGCTGCTGTTCGTGGCGGTGTTCGGCCCCGGCCCCCTGGCCGGGACCCTGGCGATCGCGCTCCGCTCCGTCGGCTTCACCGGCAAGCTGTTCGCCGAGGCGCTGGAGGAGGCCAATCGCGGCTCGATCGAGGCCCTGCAGGCCGCGGGCGCCGGCCGGCTCTCGACGCTGCTGCTCGGCTACTGGCCGCAGGTGAAGCCGGCCTTCTGGTCGATCGCGCTGTTCCGGTGGGACATCAACATCCGCGAATCCGCCGTGCTCGGGCTGGTCGGCGCGGGCGGCATCGGCGTCGCGCTCGATACCGCCCTGAACCTGCTCTACTGGGATCAGGTCGCCGTGGTGCTCGCCGCGATCTTCGGCGTCGTCATCCTGGCCGAGATCGTCGTGACGGCGCTCCGCGCCCGGACGCTCTGAGGGGGCCTCACCGCCCCAGCGACATGCCGAGCGGCGGCGCGACCTCCGGCGGCAGCGGCGAGACGTAGCCGGACGCGCCGACCCGCCGGGCGAGGTCCGCCTTCGCGGCGTCGCGCAGAGCCGCGTCGGTGAGCGCCCGGGCGCCGGTGGCGGCCATCGCCTTGGCGACCTGCACCATCGCCTTGTGGGCCGCCGGGGTCTTGCCCTGCGCCACCACCTGCCAGGTATGGAACGGCGTGCCGATCGCCACCGTGGGTGCGTGGGCCTGGACGGTCGGCACCACCCAGCTCACGTCGCCGACATCGGTGGAGCCGACCGCCGGGTTGCGCGGCGCGTCGAGGGGCACGAGGAAATCGGCCAGCGGTGCCTCGTTGCGGGGCATGCCGATGGCGCGGAACACGGCGTCGATGTCGCCGTCGGTCAGCGTCGACCGGATCTTGCCCGCGAAGTCCCGGTCGGCCTCGTCGAAATGCGGCGGCCCGAGCTCCTCCATCACGCCGTGGAGCGCTTGCTCCAGGGGATCGTTGCCCAGCAGGTTCGACACCGCGCTGACGATTCGCACCTCGAGGGCGGTCTCGGTCATCAGGGCGGCGCCTTCCGCGATCTTCTTCACCCGCTCGACCAGCGCCAGCATGCCCGGCAGGTCGCGCGCCCGGATCGAGTAGCGCACCGTGGCGCCGGCCTGGACGACGTTGGGGGCGATGCCGCCGGCGTCGAGATAGGCGTAGTGGACCCGCGCGTCGGAGGGCATATGCTCCCGCATGTAGTTCACGCCGACGCTCATCAGCTCGACGGCGTCCAGCGCCGAGCGCCCGAGATGGGGTGCGGCCGCCGCGTGAGCGGTGCGCCCGGTGAAGACGAAATCCGCCCGGGTGTTGGCGAGCGCCACCGGCGGCGCCACCTCCCAGAAGCTGCCCGGATGCCAAGTGATCGCGATGTCGGCATCCGCGAAGGCGCCGGCGCGGACCATGAACGCCTTGGCGGCGCCGCCCTCCTCGGCGGGACAGCCGTAGTAGCGCACGCGGCCGGGGGTGCCGGTCTCGGCGAGCCAGTCCTTTACGGCGGTAGCGGCCAGCAAAGCCGCCGAGCCGAGGAGGTTGTGGCCGCAGCCGTGGCCGTGGCCGCCCGCCTCCACCGGCCGGTGCTCGGCGACGCCCGCCTCCTGCGACAGGCCCGGCAGGGCGTCGTACTCGCCGAGGAAGGCGATGACCGGCCCGCCTTCACCGGCCTCGCCCATCACGGCGGTGGGGATGCCGGCGACCGCTTCCGTGACCTGGAAGCCCTGGTGGCGCAGCTCGGCGACGTGCTCGGCGCAGGAGCGCGCTTCCGTGTAGCAGACCTCCGGCATGCCCCAGACCCGGTCGGACAGGGCGATCAGCCGCTCCGTCTGCGCGTCGACGTGGCGCCACACGGTGTTGCGGTTGTCCATCGTGTCGTCTCCCGGAAGGTCGCGCGTCGCGTTCGCCTCATCATAGCGGGCTCCGCGCCGTCATCGCGAGCGCAGCGAAGCGACCCAGGGCTGCGCACGGTTAGGGGACGTGGCGCTGCTGGATTGCTTCGCTGCGCTCGCAAAGACGGCGGCGTCGCGCTGCTCGGCTCGGTGCGGCAGGAGAGGGACTGGCATGCAGGGCCGGGGCCATGCTGTGCACGAAGCGAACCTTCCTCAACACGTTTCAGTTGAACCGTCACTGGCCCGCCCCTTGCCAAGGCCGCCACCGGAATGTTGCTGTGCCGCGTGGCGGTCAACGGGATGCGTACATGGACGAGCGGGATCTGCGCGGCCTCATCGGGCAGGTGAAGGGCGGCCGCCTGTCGCGGCGCGCCTTCGTGCAGCGGATGGTGGCTTTCGGCCTCACCGCGCCCATGGCCGGGCTGATGCTGGCCGGGAACGGGGTCGCGATGGCGGCCGATATCCGGGCCGGCTATAAGCCGACCAAGGCCGGCGGCGGCGGCGCCCTGAAGCTGCTCTGGTGGCAGGCGCCGACCCTGATCAACCCGCATTTCGCCATCGGGACCAAGGACCAGGACGCCTCGCGGATCTTCTACGAGCCGCTCGCCGCCTGGGACGCGGACGGCAACCTCGTGCCGGTGCTGGCCGCCTCGATCCCGTCGAAGGAGAACGGGGCGCTCGCCGCCGACGGCCGCTCGGTGGTGTGGACGCTGAAGCCCGGCGTGACGTGGCACGACGGCAAGCCGCTCACCGCCGACGACCTCGTCTTCACCTGGGACTACGCCCGCGACCCCGCCACCGCGGCGGTGACGGCCGGCTCCTACAAGGATTGCAAGGTCGAGAAGGTCGACGACCTCAGCGTCCGGGTGCTGTTCGACAAGCCGACGCCCTACTGGTGCGACGCCTTCGTGGGCATCGTCGGGATGGTGCTGCCGAAGCACCTGTTCGGGCCCTATAGCGGCGCCAAGTCCCGGGACGCGCCGCAGAACCTCGCCCCCGTGGGCACCGGCCCGTACCGGTTCGTGGAGTTCCGGCCCGGCGACATCGTCCGCGGCGAGCGCAATCCCGACTACCACCTGCCGAACCGGCCGTACTTCGACACGATCGAGATGAAGGGCGGCGGCGACGCGGTCTCGGCGGCCCGCGCGGTGCTCCAGACCGGCGAGTACGACTACGCCTGGAACATGCTGATCGAGGACGAGGTGCTGAAGCGCCTGGAGACCGGCGGCAAGGGCCGGGTCGACGTGGTCTACGGCGGCAAGCTCGAGTTCCTGCTCCTCAACGCCACCGACCCGAACGTCGAGGTCGACGGCGAGCGCGCCTCGGTCACCACCAAGCACCCCGCCTTCTCCGACCCCAAGGTGTGTCAGGCGATGAACCTGCTGGTCGACCGCAAGTCGATCCAGACCTACATCTACGGCCGCACCGGCAAGCCCACCGCCAACACGGTCAACGGGCCGGAGCGCTTCGTCTCCAAGAACACGAGCTTCGCCTTCGACCCGGCCAAGGCCAACGCGCTCCTCGACGAGGCCGGCTGGAAGAAGGGCTCCGACGGCATCCGCGCCAAGGACGGCAAGAAGCTCAAGCTGCTCTTCCAGACCTCGATCAACGCGCCGCGTCAGAAGACCCAGGCGATCATCAAGCAGGCGGCCGCCAAGGCCGGGATCGAGATCGAGCTGAAATCGGTGACCGGCTCGGTGTTCTTCTCCTCCGACCCGGCCAACCCCGACACCTGCACGCATTTCTACGCCGACATGGAGATGTACGCCTACAGCATGACCCAGGCCGATCCGGCGATCTGGCTGCTCATGTACGCCTCCTGGGAGGTGGCCCAGAAGGCCAACAAGTGGCAGGGCCGCAACGTCGTGCGCTGGCGCAACGACGCCTACGACAAGGCCTACAACGCCGCCCAGAGCGAGCTCGACCCGGTCAAGCGCGCGGCGCTTCTCATCACTTGCAACGACCTCGCGGTCTCCGAGAACGTGCTGCCGCTGATCCACCGCGCCGAGGTCTCGGCGGTGG
>NZ_BACT01000938.1:0-3925 GCF_000333255.1 Methylobacterium sp. B1
CCATGACCCAGCCCGTGGCGGCGTCGACGGTGCGGACCACCTGCCCCTATTGCGGGGTCGGGTGCGGCGTGCTCGCGAGTCCGGACGGGCAGGGCGGCGCCACGATCGCGGGCGACACCGACCACCCGGCCAATTTCGGGCGCCTGTGCTCGAAGGGCTCGGCGCTGGGCGAGACCCTGTCGCTGGAGAACCGCCTGCTTCACCCGCAGGTCGACGGCGCGCAGGTCTCGTGGGATGCGGCCCTCGACACGGTCGCGGGCAAGCTCCGCGCGGTGGCCGAGGAGCACGGCCCGGACGCGATCGCCTTCTACCTGTCGGGCCAGCTCCTCACCGAAGATTATTACGTCGCCAACAAGCTCGCGAAGGGCTTCATCGGCACGCCGCACGTGGACACCAACTCGCGGCTGTGCATGTCGAGCGCGGTGGCGGCCCACCGCCGGGCCTTCGGCTCCGACACGGTGCCGGGCTGCTACGAGGATCTCGACGAAGCCGACCTGATCGTGCTGGTCGGCTCCAACACCGCGTGGTGCCATCCCGTCCTGTTCCGCCGCATGGCCGACGCCAAGGCGCGCCGCGGGACCAAGTTCGTGGTCATCGACCCCCGCCGGACCCAGACCGCGGAGGAATCCGACCTGTTCCTCGGCATCCGGCCGGGCACCGACACCGCGCTGTTCTCGGGCCTGCTGGTCTACCTGTCCGACAACGGCTTCCGCGATCGCGCTTTCATCGATTCCCATACGGCCGGCCTCGACGGCGCCCTCGACCGCGCCCGCCAGATCGCGCCGGACGTCGCGGCGGTCGCCGCCGTCACCGGCGCGACGGAGGCCGACATCGCGGCCTTCTACGCCCTGTTCGCCGGCACCCGCCGGGTGGTCACGGCCTTCTCGCAGGGGGTGAACCAGTCGGCGCAGGGCACCGACAAGGGCAACAGCATCATCAACTGCCACCTCGTCACCGGCCGCATCGGCGAGACCGGGATGGGGCCGTTCTCCCTGACCGGCCAGCCCAACGCCATGGGCGGGCGCGAGGTCGGGGGGCTGGCCAACATGCTGGCCGCCCACATGCACTTCACCCCCGAGGAGGTGGACCGGGTGCGCCGCTACTGGGGGGCGCCGCGGATCATCACCGGCGAGGGCATGAAGGCGGTGGCGCTGTTCGAGGCGATCGCCCGGGGCAAGATCAAGGCGCTGTGGGTCATGGGCACGAACCCGCTGGTCTCGATGCCCAGGGCCGACGCGATCCGGGAATCGCTCGCCGGCCTCGACCTCTACGTGGTGTCCGAGGCGGTGGCGGATTCCGACACCGCCCGGGGCTGCGGCAAGACCACGGTGCTGCTGCCCGCCCAGGCCTGGGGCGAGAAGGACGGCACGGTCACCAATTCCGAGCGGCGGATCTCCCGCCAGCGCCGCTTCCTCGCGAGCCCCGGCGAGGCGCGGCCGGACTGGGCGGCGCTGGCCGATGTCGGCCGCCGCCTCGGGCACGGAAAGGCCTTCGCGTTCGACTCCGCCGCCGCGATCTTCCGCGAGCATGCCGGGCTCTCGGCCTACGAGAACAACGGCACCCGCGACTTCGACCTCGGCGCGCTCGCGGACATCAGCGACGCCGCCTACGACGTGACCCTGCCGGTGCAGTGGCCAATCCCGAAGCGCTCCGGCTTCCGGGGCGCCCCGCAGGGCAAGGCCAGGCTGTTCGGCGACGGCCGGTTCTACACCTTCGACCGGCGCGCCCGCTTCGTCGCGGTGCAGCCGCCGGCCCTCGCGCTCGCGGCCTCGCCGACGTTCCCGCTCATGCTCAACACCGGCCGGGTCCGCGACCACTGGCACACGATGACGCGCACCGGGAAGAGCCAGCGCCTCTCGGCGCACCGGGCCGTCCCGTTCGTCGAAATCCACCCGGACGACGCGGCGGCCCACGGCCTCACGGAGGGCGACATCGCCCGGCTCTCGACCGAGCACGGCGCGGCCGAGCTGGAGGTGAGGGTCACCGACACGGTGGTGCCGGGCAATCTGTTCATGCCGATGCACTGGGGCGGCGCCTTCGCGTCGCAGGCCCGGGTCGGCGCGCTGGTGCGCGGCATGACCGACCCGGTCTCGGGCCAGCCCGAACTCAAGGCGACCCCGGCGGCCATCGCGTCCGTCGGCTACCGCGCCCGCGGCTTCCTGCTGACGCGCCGGCAGGTGGCGATGCCCGAGGGCTGGTGGTGGGCGCGCGCCGCGATCACCGGCGGCTGGGGCGCGCAGTTCGCCACCGCCGACAGCTCCCGGGCGGTGGCGCTGATGGTGCGCGGCCTGATCCAGAGCGAGGCCCTGTCGGGCTGCGAGCTGGCGGAATATGCCGATCACACCCGCAACCGCTACCGCTGCGCGGTCTATGACGGCGACCGCCTCGTCGCCTGCCTCGCCTACGCGCCCGCGGGGGAACGGCCGGACTGGGAGGCCGCCAAGGCCCTGTTCGCCACCGAGGTGCCCGACGCCGCCGAGCGACGGGCGCTGCTCTCGGGCCGCGCGGCCACGGCCTCGGCGGGGCCCGTGGTCTGCGCCTGCCACGGCGTCGGCGCCGACGTCATCGCCACCACCATCGCCGGGGGCGCCGCCTCCGTGGAGGCGGTGGGCGCCGCCTGCAAGGCCGGCACGAATTGCGGCTCGTGCATACCGGAGATCCGCAAGATGCTGGCCGGGCAGACCGCATGCGCCGCGTGATTTTCTGATACACTTGCCGGCGAGGACAGACCGACCCGTCCAACCGGACCCCCTCATCCTGGGGGGGGGGACAGGAGAGGCCGGTTCGAGACGATTCAGGACAGGCCCGTGACCGAGACCCCCCTGCGCGCAGCCCGCGCCCCCCGCGAGACCAAGGCCGCCGGCCTGGAGCCGCTGGCGGTGCTGCCCGTCTTCGTGCCCCTGCGCGGCAAGCGGGTGGTTCTGGCCGGATCCTCCGGCGGGGCGCCGTGGAAGGTGAAGGTCCTGGCCGCGGCCGGCGCCCATGTGGACGTCTACGCCCCCGATCCCGGCGAGGAGCTGCGCGCGGTCCCGGGCGAGATCGTCGACGGGAGCGTCACGCTGCACGAGCGCGCCTGGACGCCGGACGACCTCTGGGGCGCGGCCTTCTGCATCGGCGCCCTGGAGGACGAGGCCGAGTGTGTCGCCTTCGTGGTGGCGGCCCGCGGAGCCGGGGCGATCGTCAACGCGGTCGACCGCCCGCATCTCTGCGACGTGAAGTTCGGCGCCATCGTCAACCGCTCGCCGCTGGTCGTGGGCATCTCGACGGAGGGCGCCGCCCCGGTCTTCGGCCAGACCGTGCGCGCCCGGATCGAGGCGATGCTGCCCCGGGGCTTCGCCCGCTGGGTCGGCGCCGCCCGCGACTGGCGGGACGGCGTCACGGCGCGCTTCCACGGCTTCGCGGAGCGCCGTGCCTTCTGGGAGCGCTTCACCGACCGGGCCTTCGCGGAGCCGGACCGCGCCCCCTCCGACACGGATCTCGCGGAATTGCTCGGCGAGACGGAAGCCGCCCCGAAGGGCGGGGCGGTGACCCTGGTCGGGGCCGGCCCCGGCGACGCGGAGCTTCTGACCCTCAAGGCGCTGCGGGCGCTCCGCAACGCCGACGTGATCCTCTACGACGACCTCGTCGCCCCGGAGATCCTCGACTATGCCCGCCGCGAGGCGCGCACCATGCTGGTGGGCAAGACCGGCCACGGCCCGTCCTGCCGCCAGGACGACATCAACGCGCTGATGGTCCAGCTCGCCCGCTCGGGCAAGCAGGTGGTGCGGCTGAAATCCGGCGACCCGCTGGTCTTCGGCCGGGCCGGCGAGGAGATCGAGGCCTGCCGGGCCGCCGGCATCCCGGTCACCGTGGTCCCCGGGGTCTCGGCCGCGCAAGGTGCAGCGGCGGCGCTCGGCGTGTCCCTGACCCATCGGGACGCCGCGCG
>NZ_BACT01000937.1:0-3286 GCF_000333255.1 Methylobacterium sp. B1
CGTCGAGGTGAAGGAGATCAAGCTCCGCCCCGGCATCGACAAGCACGACTACGACACCAAGATGAAGTCGGTGCACCGCTTCTTCGAGGAAGGCGACAAGGTCAAGGTGACCCTGCGCTTCCGCGGTCGTGAGATGGCTCACCAAGATATCGGTCTGCGCCTCCTGGAGCGCGTGAAGAGCGAGACGGCGGAGATCGCCAAGGTCGAGAGCGAGCCGATGCTCGAAGGCCGCCAGATGATCATGATCCTGGCGCCGCGCTGAGCGGCACCGATCCCGAGACGCGAGACCCGCGCCGCCTCCTCACCGGGGCGGCGTTGTCTTTTCAGCGCTTCCGATTGGCGGCGCCGCGGATTAAGGGGCAGCCATGGCCCTCGCTCCCGATGAGATCGAACGCTACGCCCGCCACCTCGTCCTCGCCGAGGTCGGCGGCCCCGGCCAGGCCCGGATCAAGGCCGCCCGGATCCTGGTCGTCGGGGCCGGGGGGCTCGGCGCGCCGCTGATCCAGTATCTCGCCGCCGCCGGAATCGGGACGATCGGAATCGTCGACGACGACGCGGTTTCCCTCTCGAACCTCCAGCGGCAGGTGATCCACGGCACGCCGGATCTCGGCCGGCCGAAGGTCGAGAGCGCCGCCGACGCGGTGGCGCGGCTCAACCCGCACGTGACCGTCGTCCCGCATCCGGTCCGGATCGATCCGGATAACGCCGTCGACCTGATCGCCGGCTACGACCTCGTGGCCGACGGATCCGACAATTTCGCCACGCGCTACGCGGTATCGGATGCCTGTTTCCGCGCGCGCCGCCCGCTGGTGACGGCGGCGCTCGGCCGCTTCGACGGCACGCTGACCACGATCCGCGCCCACGAGACCGGGCCGGACGGGACGCCAAACCCGACCTATCGCTGCCTCTTCCCGAACCCGCCGCCGCCCGGCAGCGTGCCGGCCTGCGCGGAGGCCGGCGTGCTGGGAGCCCTGGCCGGAGTGATGGGCTCGCTGATGGCCATGGAGCTGCTCCGCGCGGTGGCGGGCTTCGGAGAGCCCCTGGTCGGGCGCCTCCTGATGGTCGATGCCCGCGCCATGCGGTTCGAGACGCTGAGCTACGGCTGGGATCCCGACAACCCGCTCAGCGGCACCGGCGCCTCAGCGGCCTAGGGAACCCGGCGGCATCCACGGGCCCTCGACGGTCTCGGCGCCGAGGCAGCACTTCTTGAACTTCTTTCCGGAGCCGCAGGGACACGGATCGTTGCGGCCGACGTTCTTGAGCGGATTGCGCTGCGGCTCCCCCGCGCCCTCCTCGGCCCAGTCGAGGGCTTCCACCGGCTCGTCGAGGTAGCCGTACTGGTAAGGGCCGAGCCGGTCGCGGTCGTCCGGATTGGCCTCGGCCTTGCGCAGCGCGTCCTTGAACCACCCGGCGTCGCTGATCTCGTCGGTGAGGCGTCCGTCGGCACGGGCCGCAGCCGCCCGGGGCGCGAGGTCCCGGAAGCCGAGATGGGCGATCGTCTCCTCCCAGCCGACCCAGGCCGGCGCCTCTTCCACGGCCGCCTGGGCGTCGTCGAACCGGACCAGCAGGTCGTGCATCGCGGCCCGGTCGATCCGGCCCTCCAGGGTCAGGAAGGTGCAGGCGCTGAGCAGCGCCATGCGCACGTAATCGTCCACCGTGCTGTCCAGGATCAGGCGGAACAGCGGCTGCGGATCGCCGTCGAACAGGCTCGCCAACACCTTGGCAAGGGTCGCCGTGACGGCATCGCCGAGGATGGCGTCGAGGGTTTCCTCGTCGTGCCGGAGCAGCCTCAGCAGCGGTGCCAGGGCGCGCGTATCCCGGGCATGGGCCAGGACGTGCAGGCCCCAGAAGAGAAGGTTCGTCTCCTCCGGCGTCAGCTCACGTCCGTCGGCCGCGCCCTCCAGCAGCGGCAGCGTCGCCTCCGCGACGGCGGACGGGTGCTTGAGCGCTTCCCGCAACGCCGCCTTCGGCCGGTATTCGGCCGCCGCGAGGTCTTCGATCAGCAGGGCGATCCGGTCCATGGTGGCGCCTCAGGTCCGAAGGGTCGCGCCGGTTTTGCGGGACACCTCGGCGACGATCCTGGCGCTCACCGCCTCGATCTCCGCGTCGGTGAGGGTCCGCTCGACGGGCTGCAGGCGCACCGCGATCGCCACCGACTTCGCGCCGTCCGGCACGCCGGGTCCCTCGTACAGATCGAACACGTCGACGCCGGTGACGAGCTTGCGCTCGGCGTTCTGTGCGGCCTTCACGAGGTCACCCGCCGGCACGTCGCGGCCGACCACGAAGGCGAAGTCCCGCGACAGCGGCTGGAGCTCCGACAGCACCAGGGCGGCCTTGGCCTTGGTCGGCTTGTGCTTGGGCAGGGGCAGGGCGTCGAGGACGATCTCGAAGGCCACGAGGGTACCCTTCAGGTCGAGGGCCTGGAGCGTCCGCGGATGCACCTCGCCGAACCAGCCGATCTCGGTCTTCGGACCGAAGCGCAGGGTGCCCGAGCGACCGGGATGAAGCCAGGACGGGCCGCCGGCGGTGATCTGAAGGCCGCCGGTCGGAACGCCGAGGCTGCCCAGCAGGGCCAGGGCGTCGGCCTTGGCGTCGAAGGCGTCGACGGGCCCGGCCGTGCCGTGCCAGTGGCGCCCGGCGCCCGACAGACCGGCACTGCCGCGCCGGACTGCCGCCGCCCGGATGGTCTGGCCCTCCGGCGCATCGGAGGCGAAGCACTGGCCGACCTCGAACAGGGCCGCGTCCGGATAACCCCGGTCGGCATTGCGCTGCGCAGCCCGCAGGAGCCCCGGCAGCAGGCTCGGCCGCATGTCCGACAGTTCCGCGGCAATGGGATTGGCCAGGACCAGATCGGCACCGCCGCCGCCGAACAGTTCGGCATCGCCATGCGGGACGAACGACCACGTGACCGCCTCCATGAGGCCCCGGCTCGCCAGGGCCCGCTTCGCGGTGCGGGTCCGCTTCTGCATCACCGTCAGCAACGGACGGCCGATTCCTTCGAGCGGGGGCAGCGGCTTGGCCTCGATCCGGTCCAGCCCGGCGATGCGCACGACCTCCTCGACGAGGTCGGCCTTGCCTTCGACATCGGGCCGCCAGGACGGCGTCAGCACCTTCACCCGGTCGCCGGTCCCCGAGATGTGGAAGCCCAAAGTCTCCAGGATCACCTTCATCTCGACACGCGGCACGTCGAGGCCGGCCAGGCGGCGGACCTCGGGTCACGGGAAGTCGATGATCCGCTCGGATTCGGTGGCTCGCCGACGATGTGCGCCTCGGGTCGGCGTACCGC
>NZ_BACT01000936.1:0-1864 GCF_000333255.1 Methylobacterium sp. B1
CCGCAGCGCCAGCTCGCGGAGCGCCGTCAGGTTGCCGCGGGAGAAGTAGTGCTTCAGGGCCCGCTCGGCGTGGGTCGGGACGTAGACGTTGCCGTCCTTCAGGCGCTGGATGAGGTCGTCGGGGTTGAGGTCCACCACCTCGATGTCGTCGGCGCGGTCGAGGACGCCGTCCGGCACCGTCTCGCGTACCCGGATACGGGTGATCGAGGCGACCACGTCGTTGAGGCTCTCGACGTGCTGGATGTTGAGCGTCGTCAGAACGTCGATGCCGGCATCGAGTAGCTCCTCGACATCCTGGTACCGTTTCGGGTGGCGCGAGCCCGGGGCATTGGTGTGGGCCAGCTCGTCGACCAGCGCCAGCGCCGGCCGGCGGGCGAGGAGGGCGTCGAGGTCCATCTCCTGAAGGACGGTGCCGTGATACGGCACCGACCGGCGGGGGATCGTCTCGAAGCCGTCGAGCAGGGCCTCGGTCTCGGCCCGGCCGTGCGTCTCGACCACGCCGATCACGACGTCGATCCCAGCCTTCAGCCGGGCCCGGCCGATGGTCAGCATCTCGTAGGTCTTGCCGACCCCCGGGGCGGCCCCGAGAAACACCTTGAGCCGCCCGCGCGTCCGCTCCTCCCGGCGCGCCGCTTCGAGCAGGGCGTCGGGCGAGGGGCGGGTCGGGTCGCGGGTGGTCTCGGGCATGAACCTCGTCTCAGGATCAGTCTGTCTCGGGCTATCCGGCCCTCGCCCTCAGCCGGTGGCCTCGCGGTGCTCCGGCCGGATGCGCGATCCCCGGCCATCCCCTTCGGGGCCGCTGACGCGGCTTTTCAGGATGCGGGCGGGGATCGGACGTGTCCATCACCGACGGGCGAGATCGTCGACGGCGAGGTTCAGCGCCAGGACGTTGATGCGCGGCTCACCCAGGATGCCCAGGGTGCGGCCCTCGATCCGGGCGGTCACGAGGTCGCGCAGCTTGTCCTCCGGGATATTGCGGGCCTTTGCGACGCGGGGAACCTGGAAGTAGGCGGCCTCGGGCGAGATGTCCGGATCGAGGCCGGAGCCGCTTGTCGTCACGAGATCGACGGGCACCGGGGCGCTCGGATTCTCGGCCTTCAGCGCGTCGACATCAGTCTTCACCCGCTCCGCCAGCGCCGCGCTGGTCGGGCCGAGATTCGAGCCCGAGGAATTGGCCGCGTTGTAGGGCGCCGGCACCGTCTTGAAGGCGTCGGCGGGGTCCGGCGCCGTCGTCGCGGAGGGCCGGCCGTGGAAGTAGCCGGCGCCGGTGAAGGTCTGGCCGATCAGGCTGGAGCCGATGACGGTGCCGTCGCGCTCGATCAGGCTGCCGGCGGCCTTGGCGGGGAAGATGGCGCCGGCGAGGCCGGTCATCGCGAGGGGGTAGGCGAGGCCGGTGATCGCGGTCAGCGCGGTGAGCAGGACCAGGGCGGGGCGAAGCTGTTTCAGCATGGCGGGTCTCCGATGGACCGGTTCAGACGAGGTGGAGGGCGCTGACGGCGAGGTCGATGGCCTTGATGCCGACGAAGGGCACGAGGACGCCGCCGAGCCCGTAGATCAGGAGGTTCCGGCGCAGCAGAGCGGCGGCGCCGACGGCCCGGTAGGTGACGCCGCGCAGGGCCAGCGGGATCAGCGCCACGATGATCAGCGCGTTGAAGATGATCGCCGACAGGATCGCGCTCTGCGGCGAGGCGAGGCCCATGATGTTGAGCGCCTGGAGCTGCGGATAGAGGCCCAGGAACATCGCCGGGATGATGGCGAAGTACTTGGCGACGTCGTTGGCGATCGAGAAGGTCGTCAGCGCGCCGCGGGTCATCAGCAATTGCTTGCCGATGCCGACGATCTCGATGAGCTTGGTCGGGTCGCG
>NZ_BACT01000935.1:0-3717 GCF_000333255.1 Methylobacterium sp. B1
GATCCGCGCTCCATGCGCATCGCCATCACGGTGGGGATCGGCCTGTTCCTGGCGATCATCGCGCTCAAGAATGCCGGCCTCGTGGCGGCGAATCCTGCGACCCTCGTCACCCTCGGCGATCTGCACAAGCCCGAGACGATCCTGGCGGTGGTCGGCTTCCTGATGGTGGCCGTCCTGTCCGCGCGGAAGGTTCGGGCGGCGCTGCTCGCCAGCATCCTGACGGTGACGGCTTTGAGCTTCGTGTTCGCCGGCAACACCTTCCAGGGTGTCGTCGCCCTCCCGCCTTCCATCACCCCGACGCTCTTTGCCCTCGACATCCCGGGCGCGCTCTCGGCGGGCCTGCTCAACGTGATCCTTGTCCTGTTCCTGGTCGAGCTGTTCGACGCCACCGGGACGCTGATGGGCGTGGCGAACCGCGCCGGGCTCCTGACAGACGGGCGGATGCGCCGCCTCGACCGGGCCTTGATGGCCGATTCCGTCTCGGTTTTCGCGGGCGCGCTTCTCGGCACGTCGAGCACCACGGCCTATCTGGAGAGCGCCTCCGGCGTGGAGGAGGGCGGCCGCACGGGGCTGACGGCCGCCACCGTGGCGGTTCTGTTCCTCGCCTGCCTGTTCTTCGCCCCCCTGGCCGGTGCCGTCCCGGCCTACGCCACGGCACCGGCGCTGTTCTACGTCGCCTGCCTGATGCTGCGGGAGTTGGTGGAGCTCGACTGGGACGATCTCACGGAGGTGGTGCCGGCCTGCGTGACGGCCCTCCTGATGCCCTTCACCTACTCGATCGCCACCGGCGTCTCCTGCGGGTTCATCACCTACGCGGCGTTGAAGCTGCTCGCCGGCCGGGCCCGGGAGGTGAAGCCGATCGTCTGGGTGATCGCGGCGGTGTTCCTGTTCAAGTTCGTCGAGACGGGCGGGGCGCATTGACGACCGGGCCGCACGGCTACCGGCGCATCGCCGCCTCATAGAGAGCCGCCGCATCCCGCGCCGCACGCATGGCCGCGGCGGCCTCGGGATCGCGCAGGCGCCGTGCCACGCAGGCCAGAGCGTTCAGCGGCTCGCCCTCGGCGGCCGTGGGGAGCAGCAACAGGAAGACGAGGTCCACCGGCCGGTCGTCGACCGCCTCGAAATCGATCGGCTCACGGAGCCGGGCGAGGATCCCGTACGGGCGCGTTATCGCGTCGAGGCGCGCATGCGGCAGGGCGATGCCGTCTCCGATCCCGGTCGAGCCGAGGGTCTCGCGCCGGACGAGCGCCGCATAAATCGCCCCCACGCTCAGGCCCAGGGCGCCGGCTGCACGGCGTGCCAGCTCCTCGAGCAACGCGCCTTTGCTGGCCATGCGCAAGCCGACGAGGGCGTCGGCCGGCACGAGGATCTGGTCCACGGTCATCGCGCGAAATCGCGGGCGCAGGGACGCATCGGGCTATCCTCGAGATCAGTGGGTCGCGGCGCCGTCGGCGGCGCGGGGATGCGGGACCGGCTCGTCGTCGGGCGCGCGCAGGCGGTAGCCGACGCCGGTCTCGGTCAGCAGGAGGCGCGGCCGTTCGGGATCGGCCTCCAGCTTCTGGCGAAGCTGGCGCACGTAGACGCGCAGATATTGCGGATCGGACGAGGACGGGACCGAGCGCATGAGCTGCGCGTGAGTCAGCACCTTGCCGGCATGCAGCACCAGGACGCGCAGGAAGTCGTATTCCCGCGGGGTCAGCTTCACCTCGGCCTCGTCGACCTTCACGATCCGGCGGACGAGATCGACCGAGAGGTTGTCGACGCGGAAGATCGGCCGCTCGCCCCGCGCGGCGAGCTGGTGGCGCATGGCGGCCCGCAGGCGGGCCAGCAGCTCCGCCATGCCGAAGGGCTTGGTCACATAATCGTTGGCGCCGAGATCCAGCGCCTCGACCTTGCCGCCCTCGTCGTCGCGGCTCGAAAGCACGACGACGGGCAGATCGGGATGGCTCGCCCGGACCGCCCGCAACAGATCGTGGCCGCGCATGTCGGGCAGGCCGAGGTCGAGGATTACGAGGTCCACTCCCTCGCGCCCGAGCAGCGCCAGGGCGGTCCGGGCGTCGGGCGCCTCCAGGACGGCGTAGCCCTGCGTGGCGAGGCCCATGCGCAGGAGCTTGCGGATCGGCGGCTCGTCGTCGACCACCAGGACCGTGGGGCTCATGCGGCGATGTCCTTGGGCGCAGTTCGGGCGGGCACGGGAAGGCTGATGGTGAAGCAGGCCCCGCTCCGGTCCCGGCGATTTCCGGCCGTGACCGTGCCGCCCATCGCCTCGACGAAGCCCCGGGAAATGGCGAGCCCCAGCCCGGTGCCGGCCCTGACCCGATCGCCCTTCCGGACGCGGTAGAACTTGTCGAACACCCGCTCGACATCCGCCTCGGGCAGGCCGTCCCCTTCGTCCAGCACGGCGATCCGGACCCGGTCGCCGGCGCGGCGGACCTGCAGGGTGACGGTCGAGCCCTCGGGCGCGTATTTGGCGGCGTTGTCCAGGAGATTGACCAGAACCTGTTCGAACAGGACGGGGTCGAGCGCCAGGGCCGGCAGGTCGGGCTCCACCTCCACGGCGACGCGATGCGCGGCGAGGATCTTCTGGGTGCGGCGCAGGGCCGTGTCGACGGTCTCGGCCACGTCCTGCGCGGAGAGGTTCGGCGCCACCGCGCCCGCCTCCAGCCGGGTCATGTCGAGGAGGTTGGCGATGAAGCGATTGAGCCGCTCCGATTCCTCGATGATCGTCGCCAGCAGCTCGGCCTTCGCGTCTGCCGGAAGGGCCGATTCGAGGTCGCGCAGCGTGCTGGCCGCGCCGAGCACCGACGCGAGGGGCGTGCGCAGGTCGTGGCTGATCGAGGTAAGCAGCGCCTGGCGCAGACGGTCGGTTTCGGCGGCGCGCTCGGCCCGGTCGAGATCCTCGACGAGCCGGACCCGCTCGATGGCGAGGGCGCCCATGTCGGCCAGGGCGTCGAGAAGGCGGCGGCCCTCCGGCGACAGGATCGGTCCGGTGCCGTCGGTATCGAGGCCGATCACCCCTATCGTGCCGCGCCCGGTCCGCATCGGCAGAAACAGCCGCTTGGCCCCCGGCAGCGTGTCGGCCCCGCGGCCCGCCGGCCGGTCGTTGTCGAAGGCCCATTGCGCCGCCGCCAGATCGGCCTCGTCCAGCATGTCCTCCGGCGGGTAGCCGGCCCGGACCGTGACGGCCTGACCGTCGGGCAGCAGCAGGACGACGCGGACCTTCAGCATCGCGGCGACCTGGGCGCAGGTGGCCCAGAGCACGTCGTCCAGGGTGCCGCAGGCGGCGAGCTTCCGCGAGAAGCCGAACAGCCGCTCGGTGGCCCGGGCGCGGCCCTGGCTGACCACCGCCACGCGGCGGGCGCGGGAGGCGAGGTTCGAGACCAGCACCGCCACCAGGGTGAAGAGCAGGAAGGCCGCGACGTTGGTCGGGTCGGCGATGGTGAGCGTGTAGACCGGCGGCAGGAAGAAGAAGTTGTAGGCGAGCGAGGCCGCCACCACCGCGGCGAGCGCCGGCCCGAGCCCCCAGCGCACCGCCACCGCGACGATGGCGGTCAGAAGGAAGAGGTCGGCGTTCTCGACGCCGGCATAGGGCTGAGCGAGGATGGCAGCGCCGAGTCCCGCGGCGACGGCCGAAAGCGCGACCGCGTAGGGCCGCGCCTCGAAGCCCCGACGGCGACGGGGCGACCGCGACGGGGCGGCGCGGCTGCGTCTTATCCG
>NZ_BACT01000934.1:0-1534 GCF_000333255.1 Methylobacterium sp. B1
GGCCAGGCCCGCGGCTTCGAGCGCCGCGCGCAGGGGGGTGCCGTTCGGTGCGGTTGCGGGCTTCGTCGATCTCGGCCTCGGTCAGGTCGCCGATCGCCGAGCGGCTGCCCAGGAAACCGCCGGAGAAATGCCCCTCCTCGTCCGCGAAGGGGACGACGTCGACGGGCAGGCCGGCCCGGGCCAGCGCCACCCCGGCCACGACCCCGAGCGCCCCGTCGAGCCAGCCGGCCTCGTTCTGGGTCTCGATATGGCTGCCGACCAGGAGATGCGGGCCGGGGCCGCGGTGGCGCCCCAGCACGTTGCCGATCCCGTCGATGGAGGCCGCGAGCCCGCAGGCCTCCAGCTTGGCCATCAGCCAGCGGCGGGATTCCATGTCCTCGGGCGAGAAGGTCGTCCGGTGGACGCCAGTGTCGGGACGGCGGAATTCGGCAACGGCACCAGCACGGTGCATCGGCAGATCGCGGCCTCGGCACTCGGCGTCGCGCCGGAGCGCGTTCGCATCGCGGGCGCGGACACCGATGGCGTCGGCCACGATACCGGCGCCTATGGCAGCACGGGGACCGTTGTGGCGGGTCTGGCGACGCTCCGCGCCGCGGAGGCGCTCGCGGTCCGGATCCGCACGCGGGCGGCGGAGATCGCGGGTGTGTCCCCCGATGCCTGCCGCGTAGCGGGGGATGTCGTCGATACGCCGGCCGGACCGGTGACGCTCGCGGCGATCGGACCGCTCGACGCGGCCGGCCGGGCCGACGGCAGCCCGCGCTCGGTGGCATTTAACGTCCACGCCTTCCGGGTCGCGGTCGATCCCGTGAGCGGGGTGGTGCGCATCCTCAAGAGCGTTCACGCCGCCGATGCCGGGCGGGTCATCAATCCGATGCAGTGCCGCGGACAGGTCGAGGGCGGCGTGGCGCAGGCGATCGGCGCGGCGCTCTACGAAGAGGTCCGCGTCGGTGCGGACGGGAGCCTCATCACGCAGACATTCCGCGACTACCACATCCCCGCCTGCGCCGACGTGCCGGACACCGAGGTCCTGTTCGCCGACACGTACGACAGCATCGGCCCCCTCGGCGCCAAGTCGATGAGCGAGTCGCCCTTCAACCCGGTGGCGGCGGCGCTCGGCAACGCGATCCGCGACGCGACCGGCGCGAGGCTGACCGCGACCCCCTTCGCCCCCGACAGGATCTACCGGGCCGTGGCGGCCGGCAGGACCGGGCTCTCGTGATGGATCAACCGCGGGATGCCACGCCGGCGGCCAAACCCGGCTTTCTGGAGCGCACCTTCCGCCTCGCCGAGCACGGCACCAGCGTGCGCACGGAGGTGCTGGCGGGGCTGACCACCTTCCTGACGATGGCCTACATCGTCTTCATCAATCCGAGCATCCTGGCGGATGCCGGCATGCCGCGGGGCGCCGTGTTCGTGGCGACCTGCCTCGTGGCGGCGCTCGGCTCGCTGATCATGGCGCTCTACGCCAATTACCCGATCGCCCTCGCGCCCGGGATGGGGCTCAACGCCTACTTCACCTACGTGGTGGTCCAGC
>NZ_BACT01000933.1:0-12129 GCF_000333255.1 Methylobacterium sp. B1
GAGTGGCGGCCGGGAACCGCATCTCGAAGGCGACACCGCGGAAGACCAAGGCCAGGAGCATCAGGATCAGCGGCATGTAGAGCGCCGGCAGGATCGTGGCGTAGGCGAGGGGGAACACTGCAAACAGACCGCCGCCGCCGAGGATCAGCCAGGTCTCGTTGCCGTCCCAGACCGGGGCGACGGTGTTGACCATAAGATCCCGATCCGCCTTGCCGCGAACTGCGGGGAACAGGATGCCGACCCCGAGGTCGAAGCCGTCCATCACCACGTAGAGGAACACGGCCGTGGCGATGAGGAACGCCCAGATGAGGGTGAGATCGAGGGACATCGGGCCTACTCCGCGGGCTGGGCGAGGGGACGGCCGGCGCCGGGCGTGCCGGAGACCAGGGCGGGCGCGGGCGTGATGCCGGCGGTGCGGATCGGCTGCCCCGGGGGCGGCCCGGGCTCATGGACGTGCGGCGTCTGGTTGAACAGGTGCAGGAGGTACCAGATGCCGGCGCCGAAGACGGCGAGGTAGACCGCCGCGAAGGCCGCCAGGGAGGCCGCGACCGCCGGGGCCGCCACCGGGGAGACGCTGTCGACGGTGCGCAGCGCGCCGTAGACGGTGAAGGGTTGACGGCCCGCCTCCGTGACCGTCCAGCCGGCCGTGACGGCGATCAATCCGGACGGCCCCATGGCGACGGCGAAGCGGTGAAGCCACGGCGTGTCGTACAGCCGCCCCTGACGGCGCAGCCAGAGCGCGGCTAGACCCAGGGCGATCATCAGAAGGCCGAGCGCAACCATGATCCGGAACGACCAGAACACCAAGGGTAGGTTGGTCGGCCACTGATCGCGCGGGATGTCCCTGAGACCGCGAACCTCGCCGTCGAAATCGTGGGTCAGATAGAGGCTGGCGAGACCGGGGATGCCGATCCGATTCTGCACCACGCCCGCATTCGCGTCGGGCCAGCCGAACAGGATCGCGGGGGCGCGGCGCTCGGTCTCGAAATGTCCCTCCATGGCGGCGACCTTGGCGGGCTGGTGCGCGTAGGAATTGCCGCCGTGCAGGTCGCCGATCACCAGCTGGGCCGGAGCCACCACGGCGGCCATCCACATGGCCATGGAGAACATTAGCCGCGCCTGGCGATTGCTCCGGTCGCGCAGCAGATGCCACGCACCCACCGCCCCGACGATCATCGCGGTGGTGAGATAGGCGCCCGTGACCGTGTGGGCGAAGCGGTAGGGGAAGGACGGGTTGAAGATGATCGCCAGCCAGTCGGCCGGTTCGAAGCGCCCGTCCGGCCCGATGGCGTGGCCGGTGGGCGTCTGCATCCAGGAATTGGCCGATAGGATCCAGAATGCGGAGGTCAGCGTGCCGAAGGCGACGAGGCAGGTCGCCAGGAAGTGCAGCCCCTTGCCGACCCGCTCCAGGCCGAACAGCATGACGCCGAGGAAGCCCGCCTCCAGGAAGAAGGCCGTCAGAACCTCGTAGCCGAGCAGGGGGCCGAGCACCGGCGCCGTCCGGTCGGCGAAGACCGACCAGTTGGTGCCGAACTGGTAGCTCATGACCAGTCCGGAGACGACGCCCATCGCGAAGGCGACCGCGAAGACGCGGAGCCAGTACCGATAGGTATCCAGATAGACGGCCTCGCCGGTCCTGAGCCAGAACCCTTCGAGGACCGCGAGATAGCTCGCGAGTCCGATGGTGAAGGCCGGGAACAGGAAGTGCCAGACGACGGTGAGCGCGAATTGGGCTCGCGCGAGATCGACTGCGCTCGGCAGTTCGAGAGCGGACATCACGGTCTCCCAGGGGACGAACGGGCCGGATGTGCCGCAGCTTGAGCGCTGCCGCGTTGATTCAGCTCAAGGCCGGAGCGCGCGAATCCGACAAGCCGGTGCGGTGGCGATTGCGCTGGATCAAGGTTGCGGCCCCTCCCACCGACCATACGGCTCTGGTCGGGGCCGTGTGTCGGTCGCGCGGAGACCGCCATGTCCTATGCCAACATCCTCGTTTCCGTGGACTTCGCGGAATCGACGCCCGACCGCGTGCGGCTGGCGGCGGCCTTGGCGCGCCGCTTCGATGCGACGCTGGCCGGCGCGGCCGCCGCCGAGGTGCCGGCCCCCCTGTTTGCCCATGACATCCGCGACGCGCAGGCCCAGCACGAGCGCCTCAAGGCCGAAGTCCTCGTGGACCTTGAGCAGGCGCAGGCAATCTTCGCGCGCTGCGCAGGCGCGGCACCGCGGACCGCTTGGTGTGGCGGCCTCGACCGGCCGTCCGCTCATCTCGTGGACAAGGGCCGTGCCGCCGACCTGATCGTCGTCGGCCGGGCCGGCGAGAGCGAGATCGACCCCGGGCCGTTCGGCGTGGCGATCGCGCCGGTTCTGATGGAGGCCGGACGGCCGGTCCTCGTCGTTCCCCCGCGCGTCAGAGGGGAGCCGGGCCGGCGCATCGTCGTGGCCTGGAAGGATTCGCCGGAGGCGCGACGGGCGGTAGCCGGGGCCCTGCCGTTCCTGCGCTCGGCGGATCGGGTCTTCGTCGCCACGGCGGGCGAAGGCGCCCGCCTGGAAGGCGCGGACGAGGTGGCCGCTCATCTCGCGCTCCACGGCGCGTCCGTCGCCACGCATCTGTTGTCTCCGACGGTCAGCGATGGCGACGAGATCCTGCGTTTTGCGCACGACCATCAGGCTGACCTGATCGTCATGGGCGCGTACGGCCACTCACGCCTGCGGGAATGGATCTTCGGCGGCGCGACACGCCACATCCTTCACGCGACCAAAGTCTGCTGCCTGATGGCGCATTGAAGGACCTGCGGCGATGCTTCGTCGGCGGGGATCGGTCATCCGCACGTCGCCAGACGAAGCCGGATCATCCGCGCGACCCGAGCGGATGACCGTGCGGGCCGCGTCCTTGCTCCGCAGGCGCGGCCTGCCGGGACGCCACGCGGCACCGAACGGGAGAGGTCCGCCCCGGTTCTAGCGGGAAAAGTGGTTGGTCGACATCCGGTCCGTGACGAGTTCGGACGGCACCCAGTCGAATTGCGGCACCGGCTCATGCCGGATCAAAGCCAGGGCATCATCGATCGCACAACGGCCTTGTAAGCTCGCATCCTGGTGGATCGTTACGGCAAGCCGTTTGTCCTGCATGGCCTGCATCCCGGCGGCGGTCGCATCCACGCCGCCGATCAGGATTCGGCCCGCCGGAATTCCGGCCGCTTCCGCGGCTTCGGCAGCACCGATCGCCATCTCGTCGGTGACGGCTGCGATCGCATCGATGGCCGGCTTCCGGGCGAGCCAATCGGCCACCGCGGCTCGGGCCGCCGAACGGTCGCAGTCCACCGCCGCCTCCGCGACCAGCCGGAGGCCCGGGGATTCGGCCAGGACCTCCTTCACGCCCTCGGCGCGAAGCGTCGACCCGGGGTGCGACGTGCAGCCCGCGAGAATCCCCACGCGGCCCCTCCCGTCGAGCATCTGCCCAAGCTTGCGCATCTGCAACCGCCCGGCGACGAGGTCATCCGGCTGGACGAAAGCGACTCGTCCGGCGAACCAAGCCGAACGGGGTGCGCCGTTGACGGCGACCAGCGGAACATCCGCCTCTTGCGCCAGACGGATGATCGCGGCCCAAGCCGACGAGTCGACAGGGCTCACCACGAGCGCGTCGACCTTCTCGGCGATGACGCGCCGGGCCTGCGCGATCTGCTGCGCGCCCGCGCCTTCCGGCGCATAGTCGAAATGCACCGTTATCCCGCGCGCCACCGCGTGCTCCTTCAGGCTGTCGTGCAGAAGGCGGGTGAGGGCCGCCGGCGGAGTCATCAGAACGGCGATCGTGGTGGCAGACGCCGGTTTCGCGCAGACGATGACGGCGAGAGCCCCGGCCCAGGCGGCTCGTCGCAGGCGCGAGCGCATCTGCGCCCGATCTGTCCGGCCCATCACGCTCGCTCCGTTCCTGTCGTTCCGTGCCCCGCATCAGGCCGCGCGGAGATTGTCGAGAAAGCCTGCGATCTCGCCGCCGAGACGTTCGGCGTCCCGCGACAAGCTGCGGGCCGCGGCCAACATGCCGGCCGCGACCGTGTCGGCCTCCGCGGCCGGATCGGTTGTTCCTGTGATGTCGAAGCTGGGTTCCACGGCGTCGGCGGTACAGGGGATGACGATCTGGACGGCCTCCCGCGCTGCAGCGCCCTGCTGCTCGACGGCGACGGCGATCGAAGCCGCCGCCCGGCTCATGTCGGCGACCCGTGCGGTGATGCCTGCGATCGCCGACGTCGCCTCGACAGTCGATCCCTGCAATTCGGCCACGTGCCGGCCGATGACTTCGGTGGCCTCTTTGGTCTGTCCCGCCAGGGTCTTCACTTCGGCGGCCACAACCGCGAATCCGCGCCCTGCCTCACCGGCCCGCGCGGCTTCGATCGCGGCATTGAGGGCGAGGAGATGGGTCTGGGCGGCAATCTTGGTGATCATGCGGACCACATCGCCGATCCGGTCCGCGGCGCCGCTGAGGGCTTGAACACGCGAGAGGGTCTGTTCCGCCTCCACCGCCGCGCCACCTGCCAGAGACGCCGTGATCTCGGCTTGGCGATTGACCTCGTGGGCCGCAGAGTCGAACGCCCCGGCAGCGGCGGCAATCCGCCGGACGTCGGACTGAGCCTGTTGGGCTGCGGCGGCCATCGTCGCCGCGTGACTCGTCGTCAACGTGACCATCTCGCAGAGTCTCTCGGCCGTGGCGCGCAGCTCCGCCGAGTCGGATGACACGGTCTCGACAACCCCGCCGATCTCGGCTTCGAACCGCTCCGTCATGTTGCGAAACGCGTCACGGCGTTGCTGTTCACGGTGCGCCTGCACCCGGGCCGCCTCCTCTTCGCGGCGTTCGGCGTGCCGAATCCTGTTCTCACAGGCCCTGAGAGCCCCCGCCATCGCGCCGAGTTCGACCTCCTGCATCAGGGTGGAAATCGGAACCGTCGACCCGTTCTCCGCCCATCGCTGCAGGGTGGCGGTGATCGCCGACACCGGTCGAACGACATGGCGCAGGACGATCCACGCCAGCCCGAGGCTGATCGGGGCGGAGGCCGACACGGCCATGGCGAGCGCCCACCACGCCATCAGGCCGGCTGTATCGACGGTCTTGGCTTCTTCGGCGATCCTGCCCTGACGGTTCATGAGCGACGCGTCGACCGCCTGCAGAAGCGCTGCCGCATCGGCCTCCAGCACCGTCGAGAGGACCTGGTCGGCCAGTTCGCGTTCCCCGGCCCGGTCGAGGGCGGCCGCCTCGGCCCCGACAGCGAGGACGTGCTGCCAAGCTACGCGCAGAGTTTGCGCCAGCTTTTGGTCATCAGGCGCCGTAACGGTCGAAAGATACGCGCTCCAGGCGGCCGAGAGCGATCGATGCGCCGCGTCGATCTTGACGAAGCTTTCACGACGGGCCTCCTCAGTCGGCGCAGCGTGCGCCAGAACCGTAAGCGTCCGAAGCTCCTGACCCCGTTGCTTGATGGTGCCGAGCAGGGTCGTGGCCTTGATCTCACCGGCCAGGGTGCGACTCGCTGCTTCGACGAAGCCGATCCGGACTGCCGAGACCAATCCGATACCAATCGGAACACTGAACATCGTCGCGGCAAATGCGATAACGATCGATCGAACGCTTAATTCACGCCGCAGCCCAAGAAATGACAGACGCACATGCATCCAATGATTTCCGATAAGATCATTGGACTATCTTCTATGTAATAATCTATCCAAAATCAACGCCCGTATATAGACAGTTGTTATACTTGATGAAGATTATAGTAAAACATACTTGCCTCGTAAAATATAGGCAGAACAAGAAAATATAATGATATTGGCATCTATTAATCTTCAGATGACCGTCTCATTTGCGGGCGGACGATCTCCGCAGACTGAGTGTCGCGCGTCACAAATCTGATCTGCCTGTGGGCGGCACACGCCGCGCGTCGCGCTGCGGCACGCCGCCGATCCCATCCGCACATCGCTTGCACGCCGGATCGGCCGCGCCGCCTGCCGAGCGCCGCAGATGCGACGCTCAGTCTACCCCGCCAACGCCGGGCGAGGCTGCGTCTGCACCGAGGTCAGAGCGGCTTGGTCTGCTGGGCGCGCATCCACAACAGGCCGGCCAAGCCCATCCACGGGCACACGAAGACGATGAAGGCGACCAATCCCATGGACCATCTCCCGGCGAACCGTGTGTGACGTCAAGAAACGCTCGCCGATTTCGCCGGATCCGCCTCATTGTCCGCAGCCCGAGCTTGGCGCGCCATCGCGATCAATTCCGATGCCGTAAAGCCGCGGTGCGGGGGCGGTTCAGGGAGGTTACCCGGGGTCGGCAAGCGCGGCGCCGGCGGAAGGGGCGATGCCCGCCCCGGCCACAACCGCTTCAGCCGACCTGCCTTGCGCAAGGTTCGCTCCACCACGCATCCGTCTCCCGCTCATGAACTGCGGTGACGGGTAGGCGAGGGCCTGCCGCCGGGTAAGCCGGCTCGGGACAAGTGTGCAGCCGAGGCCCGGCGCGTGGCGTATGGCCCACCCTCTGGGCGGCCGCCGGCATTGCCCTATGGCACGCTCTTCAGACGCGAGACGCACAGGGGCTCAGACCCGATCAGCCCGCACCGCCGGTTGCCGTGCGGACAGCCGGTGCAGTTGAGCTGTCTCGTCATCCGCGACATTGCCGTCGACGCTCGAAGTCCGGCTGGTCGGACCCGCGCGCGAGCCCGAAGGTCTCGTTCTGCAAAATCGTTTGACCAAATTGCTTCAAATACAGCTCATTGCGGCGCACGATATTGAATGAGCCAGTAATTTCGTCCGGCTACGGATGGGCGATCCGGCATACGCGAGTGCCGACGCGCGTGCGGATAGCGGCGGAAGTGTTTGACCCGCGCGACGTCCGGCCCTTTCACCTTCAGCCGAAGGCGCGCGAAGCTTCCCGGACCTGACGCGTCGCCCGGTCTGCGCGTGCGCTGGCCTGCGCGATCGTGTTCATGCCCGCCGAGATCGCGGACACATCCTGCGCTGCGGTCTGCATGCTGCCGGACATCGCCCGCATGACCACGGATTGTTCTTCCACCGCAGCCGCGAGGGTGGATGATACCGTGTTCAACGTATGGATCGTTCCCTGGATCGCATCGATGGCGTCGACGGCTTCACGGGTCGCCGACTGGGTGGAGGCGATCTGGAGCCGGATCTGGTCCGTCGCCCGTCCCGTCTGGGCGGCGAGGGTCTTCACCTCCGTGGCCACCACCGCGAAGCCGCGTCCCGCCGCGCCGGCCCGCGCCGCCTCAATGGTCGCGTTCAAAGCCAACAGGTTGGTCTGGGCAGCGATCCCGGAGATGAGGCCGAGGACATCGCCGATCTGGGTGGCGTTTTCGCTGAGCCCCGTCACGATCTGACCGGTGCGCTGCGCCTGTTCCACGGCTTGTCCCGCGACATCCGCCGCGTGGTTCACCTGCCGATTCATGTCGTCCACCGACGCGGACAGCTTTTCCGCGCCGATGGCGACGGACTGGATATCGCTCGACACGCGGCCGACGCGCGTGACCGCCTCGTCGGCTTGGCGCGTGACGTCCGCCACGGCGCCGCCAATGGCGTCGAGCTCATCGCCGATCGCGCGCTGCGCGGCCGCGCGCTGCTGACGTTCATGGACTTGCGCAGTGATGTCGGTGGCGAATTTGACGACGCGGATCGGTTTGCCGTCCACGTCGGTGATGGGGTTGTACGTCGCCTGGATCCAGATTTCGCGACCGCCCTTTCCGGTACGTTTGAAGGCCCCGGATTGAAATTCGCCGCGCGCCAGCGCCGCCCAGAACAGGCGGTAAGCCTCGCTGGTGCGCTCGGCCTCGCTCACGAACAGGCTGTGATGGCGTCCGACGATCTCGTCCAGTTCGTAACCCACCGCGGTCAGAAAATTGGGATTGGCGGTGACGATGGTGCCGTCGAGGGAGAAGGCGATGACGGCCTGCGAGCGATGCAGCGCGGTGATCTGTCCTTCGAGATCGAGGGTTCGCAGCTTCTGCGCCGTGATGTCGGTGGCGAATTTGACGATCTTCACCGGCTTGCCGCCCGCGTCGAGCACCGGATTGTAGGTTGCCTGGATCCAGACCTCGCGGCCACCCTTGGCGAGGCGCTTGTACTCGGCGCTCTCGAACGTACCGTGCCGCAGGCTCTCCCAGAAACGGCGATAGTCCTCACTCTCTCGCACGGCCGGTTCGACGAATAGGCTGTGGTGACGGCCCTGGATTTCCGCGAGCGTGTAGCCCATGGCCGCGAGAAAGTTCTCGTTGGCGTCCAGAATTGTGCCGTCGAGCGCGAACTCAATCGTGGCAAGGGATCGGCTCAAAGCTGCAAGTTTTGCGGCTTGGTCGTTCCGAGTCCTGAGTCCCTCGAACATTGATCCTCCACATATCACGACCGCGGTGCGGCAGAAGCGCGCAACAGCACGGTCGAAGCTGGCTTTTATCTAGTCCAGGCGTCGTTTGTCGTCCCAAACGACCTTGGGTTCTCACCGACGCCCCAGCCAATCGACATCTTTCATAGGTGCGGACCGTTTCAGTGCCGTTAAGGACCCGCCGCCCTACATCAGAATCACACGCGATGACCGGCGAGAACGGACTGTTCAGTAAACCCCGAGTCATCGCCCAGAGATTGTGCCCTTACGTTTCAGGACTTGATCTTGGACAATCCTGCGTTGTGCGCAGCGTGAGCTTTTCCGGCGGACTGACGCGCCGTCCCTCTGCTCCGGCGTGGAGCAACCGGTATCCGCCCTGCAGGCGGCGGTCCCGCTGTCGCCGGGGAGCACCGACGGACGGGCGCCGTTTCCAGGCCCGTCGCGCATCGAGGGACGTCAGGCGGTCCGGCCGATCGTCGCCTCGATGCGACCGGCAGGCTCGTCCGTCGGTAGAAAGACGGTTCCAGCATTGTCGAGGCCGAAGGAAGTGAGGTCGATCGGCAGGTAATGCTTGTTGGGCATCACGAAGCCGATCTCGGCGAGTTCCGGAACCGCGTCGAGCGCGGCCTCACCCATCCGGTACATGCTGTCCTGAATGCCGCGGCTGTAGGTCGTGCCGAACACCGTGAGCAGCGTCTGGAGGATGCGGGCATTGGCCTCGCTGCAATCGGGAGGGGGCGACGCCCAGGTCCAGGTCGCATCCATGCTGGTGGCGGCGATGCGATCCGTCGTATCCGGCAGCGTCCGGTATCGGTCCGCAACGAAATCCGACCAGCCCGATTGGGTCGTCTTCATGAAGGTGTAGCCCCGCAGGCCGGAGCGCAGCGTCGAACCAGCTCGGCTGGCGGTGAGCGCCACGAAGCCGGTGCCGTTCCCGTCCCGCGTGAAGGTATGCCCGTGCGGCGCGCCCGCAATCGCGTGACGCAGCCAGCGGATCTCCTCTGCCTCGATGGCGACGGCCTCGATCTGCGGATAGGTCTCGAGCAGGACCTGCGCGACCGCGGCGACGAAGGCTTCCGCGTCGAGAGTCAGGTTCTGCGCCGCCGTGACGTTGACGATGTTCCTGATGCTGTCGGTGGCGATGGCGGCGCGGTTATCCCCCGTGGTCCAGGCGGCCTCGAAGCGGCCGGTCAGCATGACCGACAGCGTCAGCTCCCGCGGCGTATGGTGCTCGCCGTCGCGGGCGAGACGCAGCACACGAACCCGCTCCTTGCCGTAGCGCGATGCCGTCAGGGCCATGGGGATCTCCGAGCGGGCCGCAGCCGGCCATCTCACGCGATTCTGATTCATCCTAGGCCGAGGCGGGCGGGGGCGCCAAGGTTCCCCGGCACCGCCGCGGCTTGACCGGTGCCTCATATCGGCCGGCATAGTGAAGGGCCGGACCGAACCGGCACCGGACCGGCGAGGGGGCATGGACCTCAATACAATCGAGACCGTCCTGCGTCCGCGCAGCCGGATCGAGTTGCCCGCCTGGCAGGACGGCGATGCCTGCCTGGGCGGCGGCACGTGGCTGTTCTCCGAGCCGCAGGTCGGGATGCGGCGCCTGATCGACCTCGCGACCCTCGACTGGCCGCCGCACACGATCGACGCAGGCGGCCTCACTTTGGCTGCGACCTGCACCATCGCGCAGCTCGACCGGCTGGAATTGCCGCCGGGCTGGAACGCGGCGCCCCTGGTCGGCCAGTGCTGTCGGGCGCTGCTCGGCTCCTTCAAGATCTGGAACGTGGCCACGGTCGGCGGCAATGTCTGCCTCGCCCTCCCGGCCGGCCCGATGATCGCCCTCGCGACCGCCCTGGACGCGACCTGCACGATCTGGTCCGCGGACGGGACCGAGCGCCACGTCCCGGTGATCGACTTCGTCCTCGGTCCGCAGCGCAATGCCCTGAGACCGGGCGAAGTCCTCCGCAGCCTCTCGATGCCGGCCGCTGCCCTTGCGCGCCGCACGGCGTTCCGCCGCGTCAGCCTCAGCCCGAACGGCCGTTCCGGCGCGCTGCTCATCGGGACGCGCGCCGCGGACGGCGCCTTCGCGCTGACCGTCACGGCCTCGGTGACGCGTCCGCTCCGTCTGACCTTCGACGGGCTGCCGGGTCCGGATGCGCTGACGCGTGCCCTCGACGCTGCGATTCCGGATGCCCTCTATCATGACGATGTCCACGGCCGGCCCGACTGGCGCCGCCACATGACCCGGCACTTCGCCGAGGAGATCCGCGCGTCGCTCGACGCGGCGCCGTCGCCGGGAGCCGCGTCATGAAGGTTATGATCAACGGCGCGATGTACGAGGGTTCGCCGCGGGCCGGACAGTGCCTGCGGACCTATCTTCGTGAGGCGGGCTGGTTCGGCGTCAAGAAGGGATGCGACGCTGGCGATTGCGGCGCCTGCACGATTCATCTCGACGGCGAGCCGGTCCACAGCTGCCTCGTCCCGGCATTCCGCGCCGAGGGCCGGAGCGTGACGACGATCGAAGGCCTGGCGGGTCCCTGCCATCCCGACGATCCCGAGCCCGCCGAGTTCCATCCGACGCAGCAGGCCTTCCTGGACGCCCAGGGCTTCCAGTGCGGGTTCTGCACGCCGGGCATGATCATGACGGCGGCGAGGCTCGACCAGGGGCAGAAGCAGGATCTCGGCATCGCCCTCAAGGGCAATCTCTGCCGCTGTACCGGCTACCGCGCCGTCCGCGAGGCCATCGCGGGCAGCGCAAGGTCCGTGGAGCGCGGCAGCTGTGGAGATCCGGTCGGGCGGAACTGCCCGGCGCCGGCCGCGCCGCTGGTGGTGTCCGGTCGCGCCCGTTTCACCCTGGACGCCCCGCTCGGCGACACGCTCCATCTCAAGGTCCTGCGCTCGCCCCATGCCCATGCCCGGGTCGTGGCGATCGACGCCGCGGCGGCGCGCGCCGTCCCGGGGGTCGTGGCCGTGCTGACCCATGCGGACGCACCGACGCGCCGGTTCTCCACCGGCCGCCACGAGGATCCGCGGGACGATGCGTCCGACACGCGGGTGCTCGACCCGATCCTGCGCTTCGTGGGCCAGCGCGTCGCCGCCGTGGTGGCGGAGTCTGAAGCGGCCGCCGAGGCCGGCTGCCGGGCCCTGCAGGTCACCTACGAGGTCCGCCCGGCGCTCCTCGATCCGGACCGCGCCCTGGACCCCGACGCGCCCCGAGTCCACGATCCCCGCGACGACCCGGGCGAGGATGCGCCGCCCCTCGGACGCCACCCCAACCTCGCCGGCGAGGTCCACGGCGCGATCGGCGACGTGGAGGCCGGCTTGGCCGAAGCCGACTTCGTCTATGCCGGGACGTTCCGGTCGCAGCGCGTCCAGCACGCCGCCATGGAGACCCATGGCTGCATCGGATGGCGCGCCGAGGACGGCCGCCTGACGCTGCGCACGAGCACCCAGGTGCCGTTCCTGACCCGGGACGCGCTGGCGGACCTGTTCGGCCTGGAGAAGGACGCGGTGCGCGTGGTCTGCGCCCGGGTCGGGGGCGGCTTCGGCGGCAAGCAGGAGATGCTCACCGAGGATCTCGTCGCCCTGGCGGTCCTGCACACCGGCCGGCTGGTCCGCTGGGAGCTGACCCGCCGGGAACAGTTCGTCGGAACCACGACGCGTCATCCGATGCGGGTGGATGTGAAGGTCGGCGCCCGGCGCGACGGCACGCTGACGGCGCTCAGCCTGGACGTCCTGTCCGACACCGGCGCCTACGGCAACCACGC